>NZ_JBHUQX010000139.1:0-21168 GCF_042674225.1 Streptomyces sp. NPDC056948 | reverse complement strand
TCGTCCGGGCCGGTGTCAGGCAGCCAGCCGGTGCTCCTCGTTCTCGACCCCGGAGGGCTCGGCCTTGCGGTCCCGCATCACCAGCGTGGCCACCACGGCCGCCGCCAGGACACCGATCGCGCTGATCGTGAAGGTCGTCGACATCGAGGCGGTGAAGGCCTCGCGAGCCGCCCGGACCAGGCCCGTGTCGCCGCCGGCGACGGCCAGGGCCCCGCCGATGGACTCCTTGGCCTGCCCGGGAGCGCCGGCCGGCATCGCGTCGGCGTAGCCGCTGGAGAGCAGGGAGCCGAGGATCGCGATACCGAGGGCGGTGCCGGACTGCTGGATGGTGTCGTTGAGGGCGGAGCCGACGCCCGCCTTGTCCTCGGGGATGGTGCCCATCAGCGCGGCCACCGCGGCCGGCATCGCGAGGCCGGCACCCAGGCCGAGGACCCCCAGTGCCACGGCCGGGACCGTGAACCCGCTGTCGGCGCTGAGCGTGGCCAGCAGCCCGAAGGAGGCGGCCATCAGCAGCATCCCGGCGAGGATGACGACCCGGTTCCCGGCCTTCACGGCGAGCTGGGCCCCGGCGGCGTTGCCGGCCAGCGCGGCGACGGCCAGCGGCAGGAAGGCGAGGCCCGCCTTGACGGCGGAGTAGCCGAGCACGAACTGGAGGTACTGGGTGAGGACCAGCAGCAGGCCGGCGTTGCCGATCTGGACGAGCGACAGGGAGAGCGAGCCCCCGCTGAAGTTGCGGTTCTTGAAGAGGACCAGCGGGACCATCGGCGAGGCGGTGACGTTCTCCCAGATCACGAAGCCGGCCAGGGCGATGACCGCGACGGCCAGGACGAGCAGGGAACGGCCTTCGAAGGCGCCGTGCTGCGGGATCTCGATGATCCACCACACCAGAGCGGTCATGCCCACGGCCGACAGCACCGCGCCCAGCGGGTCCGGCTTCTGCCACGGCGCCTTGGACTCCGGCATCAGCAGCACACCGGCCAGCAGCGCCAGCGCGACGATCGGCACGTTGATCAGGAAGACGGCTTGCCAGGCGAAGTGGTCGATCAGCACACCGCCGAGAACCGGGCTGCCGACCAGCCCCAGCATCGACACCGAACCCCATGCCGCCATCGCCTTGGGCCGCTCGTCCTCCTCGAAGACGGTGATCAGGATGGACAGCGTCGAGGGCATGATCAGCGCCCCGCCGACCCCCATCACGATCCGCACCGCGATCAGCTCACCGGGAGTGGAGCAGAACACCGCCCCCATCGAGGCCGCCCCGAAGAGCAGCAGGCCGATCAGCATCACCTTCCGGCGCCCGAAGCGGTCCCCCAGGCTTCCCGAGGTCAGCAGCAGTCCGGCGAAGACCAGGATGTAGGAGTCGAGGATCCACTGCATGCTCTGGGCGCTCGCCCCGATGTCCTCGGTCAGTGTGGGCACCGCCACCGTCAGCGCCATGTTGTCGACGACCAGCACGAGCGTGCTGAGGCAGAGCACCACCAGGATCCACCAGCGGCGTGGATTACGAGCGTCCATTTCCGTTCCCCTCCCGCGAACACCGTTCCTTCGATGCGCACACTGTACGCACAGCGGAACAGTGTGCGCAACCCTTGAGTTCTGTACGCTGAATGCGCACGCTGTTCGCAGAGGGCCAGCACCGAGCGCCAGGAGGAGTGTCGATGCCCAAGAGCACGAAGACGACGGAGACGACGGAGAAGAACCCGATCCCGTCCGTATGGACCCGCGAGCAGCGCCGCCCCGACCAGCCCGCGCTCAGCAGGGACGCGATCGTGCGGGAGGCGATCGCGATGCTCGACGCCGACGGCATCGAGGCGCTCAGCATGCGCAAGCTCGGCGCCCGGCTGAACGCGGGCGCGACGTCCCTGTACCGGCACGTCGCCACGAAGGACGAGCTGATGGAGCTGGCGGTCGACGAGGTCGCCGCCGAGATCCACGTCCCGCAGGCCGGCGGCCCCGACTGGCGCGCGGCGGTGACCGAGGCGGCGGGGTCCTTCCGCACGACGGCGCTACGGCACCCCTGGCTGACCCTGGTCCTGGGCCAGGCCGGGCTCGCCTACCTCGGGCCCAACTACATGACCTTCTCCGAGCGGCTCGCGGCGCTGTTCACCACGGCGGGGTTCCCCGAGCCGAGCCGCGCGATCGACGCGGTCTTCTCGTACGTCATCGGCATGTCCACCACGGAGGCCGCCTGGCTCACCACGGTCGCCCGCTCCGGCGAGACCGAGTCGGAGTTCGTCGCCCGGCTGCTGCCCGCGGCCCGGGAGGCCTCCGCCGACTACGACCACCTGGCGGCCGCCGACGCGAGGAACGCCGGCCAGACCATCGACCCCGCCCGGATCCGGGACGACAAGTTCACCTACGGCCTGGAGGTCGTCCTGGACGGCCTGGCACTGCGCCTGCCGAAATAGGCAGGTCAGCCGCCGTACATCCGGCGCATCGCGAACTCGACCATCTGCTCGACGGCCTTCGCGTCGAACACCATCCGGTGCTCGCCCTCCATGTCGAGGACGAACCCGTAGCCGGTCGGCAGCAGGTCCAGCACCTCGGAACCGGTGATCACGAAGTACTTGGACTCCTTGCCCGCGTACCGGCGCAGCTCCTTGAGCGTGCTGAACATCGGGATCACCGGCTGCTGGGTGTTGTGCAGCGCGAGGAAGCCGGGGTTGTCGCCGCGCGGGCAGTAGACCTTCGACGTCGCGAAGGCCTGCTGGAAGTCCTCGGCCGCCATCTGCCCGGTGGTGAACGCGCGCACCGCGTCCGTGAGGGAGGGCGGGGACGGCTCGGGGTACAGCGGCGGCTGCTGCCCGTATCCGCCGGACATCGGCTGCTGCGGAGGGGCGTACTGCGCTTGCGGGCCCGCTGTCTGGTCGTAGCCGTACATGGGCGCAAGCGTACCGAGAGCGGCCGGGCGCACGCGCCGGTACGGCAGCCCTGGCGAACCGACAGTGACTCGACAGCGACTTGACAGCCGCGGCTATGGATTGCCGCGGCCGTCGCTCATAGCGTCGGTGCCATGAACGGACGCCATGCCGAGGGACCGCACGAACACGACAGAGGCCTCTCCTACGACCTCCCCGTCCTCGCCCGCCGCCGGATGATCCGGCTGGTGGCGGGCGCGGGCCTGATCCCGCTGGTGGGCTGCACGTCCGAGGGGGAGACCTCCGCGTCGTCCTCCTCGTCGCCCTCCTCCTCGTCGTCGGCCGGGTGCGCGACGATCCCGGAGGAGACGGCCGGTCCGTTCCCCGGCGACGGCTCGAACGGTGTGAACGTCCTGAAGGAGAGCGGGGTCGTCCGCGGCGACATCACGCGGAGCTTCGGCGACTCCGCGGGCGGGACGGCCGAGGGCATACCCCTGACGATCACGCTGACGGTGGTGGACGCGGCCTCCGGCTGCGACGCCCCGAAGCGGGGCGCCGCCGTCTATCTGTGGCACTGCGACCGGGACGGCGCCTACTCCCTGTACTCCGAGGGCGTCACCGAGGAGAACTACCTGCGCGGCGTCCAGGAGACCGACGGCGCGGGCCGCGTCACCTTCAAAAGCGTCTTCCCCGGCTGCTACCAGGGCCGCTGGCCGCACATCCACTTCGAGGTCTACGGCAGCCTGGCCGACGCCACGGCGGCCACGTCGATCACGAACACCTCGCAGCTCGCCTTCCCCGAGGACGTCTGCGACGCGGTGTACGCCACGGACGGCTACGGCGAGAGCGTCCGGAACCTGAGCGGCCTCTCCCTGGAGAGCGACGGCATCTTCAGCGACGGCCACGACCGTCAGCTGGCCACCATGACGGGGAGTACAGGGGACGGCTACACCGCGACACTGACCGTTCCGGTGTGACCTGTCACAGATGACAGGTTGGGGTTGCTTCTTATTACCGACGGGTAGCATCATCGTAGCTACTTGTTGGTACGTGAACTAGCGCGAGGATCCAGTGCCTCGCCGATCTCTCTACGGAGCCGGGAGCCGTCGCCATGGGGCACTACAAGTCGAATCTTCGCGACATCGAGTTCAACCTCTTCGAAGTACTCGGGCGGGACAAGCTGTACGGCACCGGTCCGTTCGAGGAGATGGACGTCGAGACCGCGAAGAGCATCCTGGAGGAGCTGACCCGCCTCTCGGAGAACGAGCTGGCGGAATCCTTCATCGACGCCGACCGCAACCCGCCCGTCTTCGACCCGGAGACCAACACCGCGCCGGTCCCCGCGTCCTTCAAGAAGAGCTACCAGGCCTTCATGGACTCCGAGTACTGGCGCCTCGGCCTGCCCGAGGAGATCGGCGGCACCACCTCGCCCCGCTCCCTGATCTGGGCCTACGCCGAGCTCATCCTGGGCGCCAACCCGGCCGTGTGGATGTACTCCTCGGGCCCCGCCTTCGCCGGCATCCTCTTCGAGGAGGGCAACGAGGTCCAGAAGCACATAGCCAAGTTCGCCACGGAGAAGCAGTGGGGATCCACCATGGTCCTCACCGAGCCCGACGCGGGCTCCGACGTCGGCGCCGGCCGTACCAAGGCCGTGCAGCAGGAGGACGGCTCCTGGCACATCGAGGGCGTGAAGCGCTTCATCACCTCTGGTGAGCACGACATGTCGGAGAACATCCTCCACTACGTGCTGGCCCGCCCCGAGGGCGCCGGCCCCGGCACCAAGGGCCTGTCGCTCTTCCTCGTCCCGAAGTACCTCTTCGACTTCGAGACCGGCGAGCTGGGCGAGCGCAACGGCGCCTACGCCACGAACGTCGAGCACAAGATGGGCCTGAAGGCCTCCAACACCTGCGAGATGACCTTCGGCGACCAGCACCCCGCCAAGGGCTGGCTGATCGGCGACAAGCACGACGGCATCCGCCAGATGTTCCGCATCATCGAGTTCGCCCGCATGATGGTCGGCACGAAGGCGATCTCCACGCTCTCCACGGGCTACCTCAACGCCCTGGAGTACGCCAAGGAGCGCGTCCAGGGCCCCGACCTGGCGAACTTCATGGACAAGACCGCTCCCAAGGTCACCGTCACCCACCACCCCGACGTGCGCCGCTCGCTCATGACGCAGAAGGCGTACGCGGAGGGCATGCGGGCGCTGGTCCTCTACACCGCCTCCGTCCAGGACGAGATCCAGGTCAAGGAGGCCACGGGCGAGGACGCCTCCGACCTGGAGGCCCTGAACGACCTGCTGCTGCCCATCGTCAAGGGCTACGGCTCCGAGAAGGGCTACGAGCAGCTCGCCCAGTCGCTGCAGACCTTCGGCGGCTCCGGCTTCCTGCAGGAGTACCCGATCGAGCAGTACATCCGGGACTCCAAGATCGACACCCTCTACGAGGGCACCACGGCGATCCAGGGCCAGGACTTCTTCTTCCGGAAGATCGTCCGCAACCAGGGCGCCGCGCTGAACTCGCTCGCCGAGGACATCAAGAAGTTCCTGGCGCTCGGCGAGGGCGGCGAGGAGCTCGGCACGGCCCGCGAGCAGCTCGCCAAGGCGGCCGTGGAGCTGGAGGCGATCGTCGGCCTGATGCTGACCGACCTCGCGGCCACCGAGCAGGACGTCAAGAACATCTACAAGGTGGGCCTGAACACGACCCGCCTGCTGCTGGCCTCCGGTGACGTCGTCGTCGGCTACCTGCTGCTCAAGGGTGCCGCGGTCGCCGCCGAGAAGCTGGAGACGGCCTCCGCCAAGGACAAGGCCTTCTACACCGGCAAGATCGCCGCGGCGAAGTTCTTCGCGGCCAACGTCCTGCCGGGCGTCACCCTGGCCCGCAAGGTCGCCGAGGGTGTCGAGCTGGACCTGATGGAGCTGGACGAGGCCGCGTTCTAAAGCGGAACGAGGCCGCGCTCCAGAACAGTCCGCGAGCCCCTCACGTCCTCTGTCCGAGGGCCTGTTCCCTTCGCCGGGAACGGGCCCTCGTCCGTCGTTAAGGTTGAACCCATGAGCGAACCAGCCCGCTTCGACCGCGGCCACACCGACGACCTCATGACCTTCCTGGCGGCGAGCCCGTCGCCGTACCACGCCGTGGCGATGGCCGCCGAGCGGCTGGAGAAGGCGGGCTTCCGGCAGGTCGCGGAGACGGACGCCTGGGAGGGGACGAGCGGCGGCAAGTACGTGCTGCGCGGCGGCGCGATCATCGCCTGGTACGTGCCGGAGGGCGCCGCGCCCCACACGCCGTTCCGGATCGTCGGCGCCCACACCGACTCCCCCAACCTGCGCGTCAAGCCGCTGCCCGACAGCGGGGCGCACGGCTGGCGCCAGGTGGCCGTGGAGATCTACGGCGGACCGCTGCTCAACTCCTGGCTGGACCGCGACCTGGGCCTCGCCGGCCGGCTGACCCTGCGCGACGGCTCGACGCGCCTGGTCAACGTCGACCGGCCGCTGCTGCGCGTCCCGCAGCTCGCCATCCACCTGGACCGCTCGGTGACGGCGGACGGGCTCAAGCTCGACAAGCAGCGGCATCTGCAGCCGGTCTGGGGCCTGGGCCACGAGGTGCGCGACGGCGACCTGATCGCCTTCCTGGAGGAGACGGCCGGCCTCCCCGCGGGCGAGGTCACCGGCTGGGACCTGATGACGCACTCCGTGGAGAAGCCCGCCTACCTGGGACGCGACCGCGAACTGCTGGCGGGCCCGCGCATGGACAACCTGCTCTCGGTGCACGCCGGCACGGCGGCCCTCACGGCCGTGGCCGCCGGTGCGTCGAAGCCGGCGTCCATCCCGGTGCTGGCCGCCTTCGACCACGAGGAGAACGGCTCCCAGTCGGACACGGGCGCGGACGGGCCGCTGCTCGGCAACGTGCTGGAGCGTTCGGTGTTCGCGCGCGGCGGCTCCTACGAGGACCGGGCCCGCGCCTTCGCCGGCACGGTCTGTCTGTCCTCCGACACGGGGCACGCCGTCCACCCCAACTACGCGGA
Source organism: Streptomyces sp. NPDC056948 (assembly GCF_042674225.1). Classification (NCBI taxonomy): domain Bacteria; kingdom Bacillati; phylum Actinomycetota; class Actinomycetes; order Kitasatosporales; family Streptomycetaceae; genus Streptomyces; species Streptomyces sp. NPDC056948. The sequence goes on along the minus strand of NZ_JBHUQX010000139.1, from coordinate 14,287 downwards.
GCGGCACGACCCGACACACCACCCGCGCGTCAACGGTGGCCCGATCCTCAAGGTCAACGTCAACAACCGCTATGCCACGGACGGTTCGGGCCGCGCCGAGTTCGCGGCGGCCTGCGAGCAGGCGGGCGTGCCCTTCCAGTCCTTCGTCTCCAACAACTCCATGCCCTGCGGCACCACGATCGGCCCGATCACCGCCGCCCGGCACGGCATCAGGACCGTGGACATCGGCGTGGCCATCCTGTCGATGCACAGCGCCCGCGAACTGTGCGGAGCCGACGACCCGTTCCTCCTGGCGAACGCGCTCACGGCGTTCCTGGAGAGGTAGAACAGGCCGTCACCGCATGGGTGTTCCCCACCGGGGTACCCGGGGTGCGGACCGGAAGGACCGGACCGTACAGGGAGGCGACACAACATGGGCCTCGGCGGATGCATCATCCTCATCGCCGTGGGAGCCATCCTCACGTTCGCGACCGACTGGGACATGCAGGGGGTCAACCTCGACCTGGTCGGCGTCATCTTCATGATCGTGGGACTGATCGGCGTCACGACGTTCAGCAGCATCGCCAGGCGCCGGCGCGTGGTGGTGCCCCCCACGACGCCGGTCGCGGACGACGGACGACACCACACGCGCGACGGATACAGCGACGGGTACGGGGTGTAGGCCCTCAAGGGGCCGCACCCGGCCTGTCCATCATCTGGAGGACTGTCTCGGCAAGACGCACATATCTCAGCAACTAACTCAGTAATGTGCTGAGTTATGGACTTCACCGTTATCGCTCACGCCGTAGAGGTGGATCACGGCATCAAGCGGCTCTCCATGCGCTTCATCAAGAAGTACGCGGCGCCGGAGCGGCAGCGTCTGAGTACCGAGCTGTGCGAGGAGATCTCGAAGGAGTTCGACAAGCTCGGGCTCATCACGCTGCCCCGGCGCCTGCCGACGTCCGAGAACGAGTTCGTGTTCGTGATCGAGAAGAACAGCGCCCTCGGCCAGACCGTGGCGATCGCCACGTCCCTCGCAGCCCTCGACCGGCTCGGACAGAACCCGCTGCCGTGGCTCTTCGAGAACTACCCCGACGCGCGGGGCCACTTGGTCTCGTAACGAACAGGTTGATATCTGAGCCTGGCTGAATCGGATCAGTTCCGACCGATATCAGCCCAGGTGCGATTTATTGCACTAATCGGCTTGGTGGCCCACCGCGCAGACAGTAGTTTCAGGGTGCGCGAAGCGAGGCGCCTGCAACGCGCGAGCACCGCCGTTGCAGCGGAGGCTCCATTACATCCCTCGTTGTGCAATGGAGTTGGGCCTTGAACGCTTCCTTGAACCAGCCTGCCACCCCCGCCGCCGGCGGCGGGGGTGATCGCATACCACTCTCGTTCACGAACGCGAACAGCACTCCTCGGGGCGTCTACGTCACCGTCCTGTCCGGCGGGCCGGACATGGCCGTCGCCGGATGGCTTCACATGACCTACGAGGCACTGGAGTCAAAGGCCGCCGTCACCATGTGGTCCGAGTTTCGCGAGGAGCTGTACGCCGACCCCGCGCTGAACCTCCGGCGCGGTGACACACTTCGCGCCAGGAAACTCGCGGCCGGGCAGGGCAGGCCGCGTCACCCGTCGCCCCTGCGCGGTCCGAGCCGGGCCGAGCAGTGGAGCTACCGGCAGGTCCTCCGGCGCGGGCTGAAGGTGATCGCCCGGCTGCCCGGAACCACCGTCGGCACCGCCCGCGGGCAGGGCATGAGCGTCGCGGCAACGACCGAGGCCCTCCTCGGAAGGCTGTCAGCCCGTCACCACGCGGACGGCACGCCCGCCCTGGTGCTCATCCGGACCAACACGGCCGCCACCTCCTGGTACGAGCTCACTCCCGCCCCGGCTCCCGCCGCCGCGCACCTCGTCGAGGGCTCGCCGTACGCCTCGGCCGAGGCGGGCGGCCTCTCGGAGGCGGCGGAGTTCGTCGCGTACTGCGCCTACCAGCACTACGCCCGGGCGCACAACCGCCGGTTCCTCTGGGAGTGGTTCCCCGAGCTGCTCCCGGATGCCGAGCGTCCCCTGCACGTCTGACGCGGGCCACCGGACGGCCGAGCGCCGGGCCCATGGTCCCGTCCGTCCCCGGCCACCTCGGCCGTCCCTTACCTGCCCCGGGTCCGTCCCGCCTTCGCGGGCATCCCTTCGTCCCCCTCGCCGTCGTCACCCCTGCCGCTCCCATGTCCGGAGGACATCACCCATGCCCCTTCCCGCCCCCCGCTCCTTCACCGTGCAGTGGGGTTCCGAATCCGTACTGGTGTCCAATGTCGAGCCCGAACTGCCGGCCACGTCCGGGGACGCGGACCTCGCGAAGGTGGTCGACGCGGGCCGGGCCAACCCGGTGACCCTGCTGCCCGACGCCGCCTGGGAGGCCGTCGCCCGCGCCACGACCGGCCCGGACGGTGTGGCCGTGCAGCTCCGGCCCACCCCTGAAGAGCCCGCCGGCCTGCTGATGGTGGAGAACGTCGACGGCGCGACCCTGTACTCGGTCGTCACCCGGGCCCATCTGAGCGAGATGCTGCCCGGTATCCAGCCCCGTACCGGAATGGAGGTCATGGAGATCCCCGACCCCCAGGTCCAGGGGATCACGGACCAGGACCGTCCCTGCGCCATCGTCCGGTACCGGTACCAGGACCTCGCCCACCTCCGGAACCACGTGTGGCAGACCATCCACGGCACCCTGTCGCTCAACAGCTACGCACCCTCGATCCTCGCCCGCAAGGTCACGCGGAATCTGATCACCCACCCCGTCGAGATCACCTTCGAGGACGGCACCGAGTCCTTCTACGCCTTGGTCGTACGGGACGGAATCACCCGGCTCGCGAGCGCCTGGGCCGTGAACGCCGGGCCCGACGCCGACGCGGCGGAGGCGGCCGGACTCGCGGTGGACTCGCTCTTCGGCAAGAACCCCGCCGCTCCGCCGGGGCCGGGGGGCGGCCCGCTCGGAGAGCGGCTGGCCGCGGGCCGGGATCGGTGGCGCCGGTCGCTCAGGGAGGAGTTCGCCCGTGACATCGGGGCGCAGGAGCCGGGGACACGGGCCGCCCAGATCGGCCAGACCTACGTCATTCCGGCCCAGGTCGCCGTCGGGGCGGAAGGGCACCCCGGTCATCTGCTGGCCGCCGAGGACATCTTCGACGACGCGATCCGCTCCGTACTGGCCTCGGTGCACGTGGAGTTCAAGCAGTGGGACACGGCCGCCAAGAACGTCGAGGTGGCCACCCGCGCCCTCAAGCGAGTCATCCAGCTCGGCGACTCGCTCGTGCCGAAGGACGATCTCCAGGTCGTCTACGGTCTGGCCGTCGGCCGGATCCCGGTGGAGGAACTCCCCCGGGTCTTCGCCACCGACGCGGTCACGGCACCGCCCGGCACGGCCTTGTGGCGCAGCGTCTATCTGCTGCACTCCCTGACCCGGCCGGAGCTCCTGGAACCCCTGAAGGACCAGGCCAAGGCCATCAAGGGCGGCAAGCGCATGGGGCTGAAGGGATTCGCGGAGCTGCTCGGTCCGCTGATCGACCTCCCGTGGCGCTCGTACAAGAAGCACGTCACCACACAGGCGCGCAACGCCTGGAACAACGGCGGTGTCCTCACCTCCGACGTCATCCAGGAGTGGGAGCCCCGGCCCACGGACGACTTCAAGAGCCTGGTGGAGCCCGCTCTGCGTGGCGACATCGACGCCCGCTGCACCCTGGCCGTGGCGGGTGGCGTGGCGCTGATCGCCGACAAGCTCCTCACCCGAAACGTCGGGTCGGCCCTGATGGCACCCAAGGAGAAGGGCGGCGTCCCGTTCCGCGCCGACGTCAACCAGGTCATCGAGGACCTGTCCCAGCAGCACAACGAGCTGGGTCTGTGGACCCTCGCCCTGGCCGCCGAGAGGTTCCGCAGCGACGCACTGCCCGAGAACGCGGTGACGATGCGCCAGCTCATCCACAAGCAGAAGGACGGGGGCGTGGCCATCACGCCCTACGTCCACTTCAAGGTCGACCTCGCCAGTCCCGACAAGATCGAGCGCGATGACGACGGCGTACCCGTGATGCTGCACCAGTGGGACGTCGTCTGGGCCTCGAACCCCGAACGCGCCCTCAAGGCCCACCCTCCGAAGGTGCCCCTCGTGCCGTCCCCGTCGTCCGGTTCGGCGCCGGGGACCGACGCGACGGAAACGACGGGGACGGGGACGGGGGCCGGGGCTGAGACCGGGACCGGGACCGGGACCGGGACGAGTGAACCGGACGCCACCGGGGCGCCCCTGCCCCCGGCGGGGAACGCAGCCGGAACGCATCCCGCGCAGCTACCCGCCAGCCAGCGTGCCGCCGAGCAGCGGCTTGTGCTGCGCCAGGGCGTGACGACTGCCCGGGATGCCCTCGACCGACTGCTGCTCCTCGAACCCGAGGTCGGCGGCCACACCCCCATCGTCCCGCTCTCCGCCCTCGACGACCTCCACAAACTGCTCATCAGTCTGCAGACGGACGTGGAGAACCTGCGCCGTAAGACAGCCCTGGAGCAGGAGCAGGAGCAGGAGCCGGAGCAGGACCCGGTCGCGGAGAGCGAGGAGGCACAGGAGGAGGTGGCGGCCTGAGCTCCGGCCGAGCCCGTCAGGTCAGCTCTCGTCCATCCCGGCCAGCACCAGCGGCAGCCGGTCCGTCCCCGCCTCGGTGAGGCGGACGGGTACGCCCCAGTCCTGCTGGTGGACGTGACAGGCCGGGTATTCGTTGGCCGGGTCGTCGTCGCAGGAGGCGGCCATCGCGGAGACGTGCAGCACACCCTCCTCCACGGCGGGGTCGAGCTCGAGGGCGCGGGAGAGGTCTGTCCCCGCGCCCTCGCCGCCGCGCAGCAGCTCCGGCGGGGTGGCCGAGACGAGCAGGCGGGTGGAAGGGCCGTAGCGCGTGTCCAGCTTCTGGCCCGCCGGGGCCTGGAAGATCACGTCCAGCCGGAGCCGCCCGGCGGTGACCTCGGTGGCCTCCCGCTGCGTACGGTGGGCCACCTCCGGCACCTGCACCGCCTCCTCGGGCAGCCGCAGCCGGGTCAGCCGGTGCCGGGCCGACTCCACGACCACGATGTCGTCGCCGGCGAGCACCGCGTCGCTGGGCTCGCGCAGGTCCGTGGCGAGGGTCGTGACCTCACCGGTCGCCGGGTCGTAGCGGCGCAGGGCGTGGTTGTACGTGTCGCTGACCGCGACAGAGCCGTCCGGCAGCGCGGTGACACCCAACGGGTGCTGCAGCAGGGCCTGTTCCGCCGCGCCGTCCCGGTGCCCGAAGTCGAACAGGCCGGTGCCGACGGCCGTGTGGACGGAACCGTCCGGCTCCACCCAGCGCAGGGCCGACGTCTCGGAGTCGGCCAGCCAGAGCCGCTCCGGTGTCGCGGCCAGCCCGGACGGCTGCGCGAACCAGGCCTCGCCGCCCGGCCCGTCCACCAGCCCCTCGTTGGTCGTACCGGCCGTGACGGCCACCGTCTTGTCGGCCGGGTCGTACGCCCACAACTGATGCACACCGGCCATGGCGATCCACACCCTGCCCTGCCACCGGGCGACGTCCCAGGGGGAGGAGAGGTCGACCTCACGGGCCGGGCCCGAGGTGGGTGAGCCCTGCCACCACTGCCGGCCCGTGCCGGCGAGGGTGGTGACCTCGCCGGTGGTGAGGTCCAGCCGCCGCAGCGCGTGATTGACGGTGTCGGCGACGACCACGGTGTCATCGTCGAGGAGCGCGAGCCCCTGCGGCTCGCTGAAGGCGGCCTCGTCGGCGGGTCCGTCGGCGAACCCGCGCGTACCGGCCCCGATCCTGCGCACCACGCTCTCGCCGTCCTCGGCGAGCTCCACCAACTGGTGCCGGGTGGTGTCACTGACCAGGAAGTTCCCCGACGGCAGCGGCACGGCCTTCCCCGGGAACCGCAACGCCGTCGGCTCCGGCTCCGGCGCCACGTACGGCCCGTCCCCGCGCCGCAACGTCCCCTTCGCCGCGTGCTCGGTCTCCAGCTCCGCCACCAGCCGCTCGATGGCGTGCACATGCCCCTCACCGGCGTGCTGGGCGACCACGTACCCCTCGGGGTCGATCACGACGAGCGTCGGCCAGGCCCGCACGGCGTACTGCTTCCAGGTCGCGAGCTCCGGATCGTCGAGCACCGGGTGCTCCACCCCGTACCGCTCCACCGCGTCCACCACGGCCTGATGCTCGGCCTCGTGCACGAACTTCGGCGAGTGCACCCCGATGACGACGACCGTGTCCCGGTGCTTCTCCTCGAGCTCGCGGAGCTCGTCCAGGACATGCAGGCAGTTCACGCAACAAAATGTCCAGAAATCCAGGATGACGATGCGTCCCCGCAGGTCAGCGAGGGTGTACTGCTGCCCGCCCGTGTTCAGCCAGCCGCCCTTGCCGATCAGCTCGGGGGCACGGACGCGGGCGCGTCGGGGTGCGGAGTGGTTCATGCGTCCAGGGTGTCATCCGGCACTGACAGCGTGCCCAGCGCGTGCCCCGTCGTGGCGTCCACATGGTCCGGGACCTCGTCGTGGCGGTCGCCGACCGTGAGGGTGCCGGTGGGTTCGAGCATGAGGATCGCGGTCGGGACGGGCGCGTACGGCTTGTGCTCGGTACCGCGCGGGACCGTGAAGACGCTGCCCTTGGGAAGCACCACCGTGCGCTCCCCGGCCGTCTCGCGCAGGCCGATGTGCAGCTCGCCGTCGAGCACGAGGAAGAACTCGTCGGTGTGCTCGTGGACGTGCCAGACGTGCTCGCCCTCGACCTTCGCGACGCGGACGTCGTAGTCGTTGACGGCGGTGACGATGCGAGGGCTCCACCGCTCGGAGAAGGAGGCCAGGGCGTGGGCGAGGAAGACGGGTTCCTGGGTCATGAGGCGATCTTCCGGGGTGCGGCACGTGCCGCACGAGTGCTAGGAATCGCATATGTCGCAAGGATCCTCGCACCGCCCGCACCGGGTCGTCCTGCTGGTGGACGAGAACTCGAACCCCTTCGAGATGAGCTGCGCCATCGAGATCTTCGGGCTGTCCAGGCCGGAGCTCGGGCGGGAGCTGTACGACTTCCGGCTGTGTGCCGCCGCACCGCACACGCGCATGCGGGACGGCTTCTTCACCCTGACCGGGGTGGCCGGGCTGGAGGCCGCCGAGGAGGCGGACACCCTGATCGTGCCGAACCGGCCCGACACGGGTACGCCCCGGGCGCCGCGCGTCCTGGACGTCGTACGCCGGGCACACGCGCGTGGTGCGCGACTCGTCGGGTTCTGCTCGGGTGCGTTCACGATCGCGGAGGCCGGGCTGCTGGACGGGCGCCGTGCGGCCTGTCACTGGATGTGGGCGGAGTCGTTCCGGGCGCGGTTCCCGCGGGTCGGGCTGGAGCCGGACGTGCTGTTCGTGGACGACGGCGACATCCTCACCGCCTCCGGCAGCGCCTCGGCGCTGGACCTGGGACTGCACGTCGTACGGCGTGACCACGGCGCCGAGATCGCCAACCACGTCTCCCGGCGGCTGGTGTTCGCCGCGCACCGGGACGGCGGGCAGCGGCAGTTCGTGGAGCGGCCCGTCCCGGACGTGCCGGACGAGTCCCTGGCCCCGCTGCTGGCCTGGGCGCTGGAGCGGCTGGGCGAGCCGCTGACGGTGGCGGACCTGGCCGCACGCGCGCGGGTCAGCCCCGCCACGCTCCACCGCCGCTTCCGCTCCCAGCTCGGGACGACACCACTCGCCTGGCTGACCGGGGAGCGCGTCGCGCTAGCCTGCCGGCTGATCGAGCGGGGCGAGGAACGACTGGACGTGGTGGCGGCCCGGAGCGGGCTCGGTACGGCCGCCAACCTGCGCACGCGCCTGCGGCGGGCGACGGGACTCAGCCCGTCGGCCTATCGGCGGCGTTTCGGAGCGGGCGGCGGGGAAGCCCTGGTCTCATGAGATTCCTCGTGTACGACCGGCTCCTCGGCTTCGGTGACGACTACTGGATCGAGGACGACCGCGGCAGCAAGGTGTTCCTCGTCGACGGCAAGGCGCTGCGGCTGCGGGACACCTGGGAGCTGAAGGACACCCAGGGGCGCGTCCTCGTCGACATCCACCAGAAGATGCTCGCCCTGCGCGACACGATGGTGCTCCAGCGGGCCGGTGAGCCGCTGGCGACGATCCGCAGGAAACGGCTGTCCCTGCTGCGCAACCACTACCGGGTGTCCCTGGCCGACGGCAACGAACTGGACGTCAGCGGCAAGATCCTCGACCGGGAGTTCGCCGTCGAGTACGACGGTGAGCTGCTCGCGGTGATCTCCCGGCGCTGGCTGACCCTGCGGGACACCTACGGCGTGGACGTCGTCCACGAGGACGCCGATCCGGCACTGCTGATCGCCGTGGCGGTGTGCGTCATCCACCTGGCGGAGAAGGAGCGCGAGGACTGAGAGCGCGGGAGGAGTGAGCGAGCACGGGAGGGCTGGGAGAGCCCGGGAGGGCTGGGAGAGCCCGGGAGGGCTGGGAGAGCCCGGTGGGTCAAGGCCTGCGCGGGGGCTCCAGTCCCAGCAGCCGGTCCTTCAGCGCCGGGAACTGCTCCCGCGTCGTCGCGACCTTCCCCGGGTCGAACTCCACCGTGAGGACCTCCTCGTCGGCACCGGCCCGGGCCAGCACCTCGCCCCAGGGATCGACCACGATCGAGTGACCGGCCTGCGGAACTCCGGCGTGCGTCCCGGCCGTTCCACACGCGACGACGAACGACTGGTTCTCGACGGCCCGTGCCTGGGCCAGCAGCGTCCAGTGGGACCGGCGGCGCTCCGGCCAGCCCGCCGACACCACGAGCGTCTCGGCACCGGCGTCAACGAGACCGCGGAAGAGTTCGGGGAAACGGAGGTCGTAGCAGGTGCTCAGACCCAGGACGGACTGCGGCAGACGCACCGTCACCAGCTCGGCGCCCGCGCCCATCAGCACGGCCTCGCCCTTGTCGAAGCCGAAGCGGTGGATCTTGCGGTAGGCGGCGGCCAGGTCGCCGGAGGGGGAGAAGACGAGGGACGTGTTGTAGAGCGGTCCGTCGGGGTCACGCTCGGGAATCGAACCCGCGTGCAGCCACACGCCCGCGTCGCTCGCGGCCTTCGCCATCGCCTCGTACGTCGGCCCTTCGAGCGGCTCGGCCTCGCGCCCGAACTCCTCGTAGGCGAACGCACCCGTGGTCCACAGCTCCGGCAGGACGACGAGATCGGCACCGGCCTGCTCCCGGACGAGCGACGCCACCCGCCTTCGGCGCGATTCGACCGATTCGCCCTCATCTACGGCGATCTGGATCACAGAGGCGCGCACACTACCACCGTCCTGGCATTCGACCCGTCCTACAAGGGCTTCCCCCCGGGCCTACGATCGTCACACGAAAGCACTGCCGGGGTGCCTCACAGCAGCGTAACTTAGCTGCCAAGACACCCGCCGACAGCCGCCACCTCCCACTGGCAACGCCGCCACCACCTGCCCGTGCACCGACCGCCGAGGGGTCCCGTTCCGTGAGTCTGCATCCCACCCTCCAGCCCTACGCCGACGCCTGGACCCACTCCATCGATGCGATATCCGAGCTGCTCCAGCCGCTCGCGGAGGCCGAGTGGAACCGGCGGACGCCGTGCCCCGGGTGGTCGGTGCGGGACGTGGTCTCCCATGTCATCGGCCTGGACTGCGAGATGCTCGGCGACCCGCGCCCCATCCACACGCTCCCGCGCGACCTCTTCCACGTGACGAACGACCACCAGCGCTACATGGAGATGCAGGTCGACGTCCGCCGTCACCACACGGCCCCGGAGATGACCTCCGAGCTGGAGTACGTGATCATCCGCCGCAACCGCCAGCTGCGGAACGAGTCGCGTGACCCGGGCACGAAGGTGCGCGGCCCGCTGGGCACGGAGCTGACCCTCGAGGAGTCCATGCGCCGGCACGCCTTCGACGTGTGGATGCACGAGCAGGACCTGCGCACGGCCCTCGGCCGGCCCGGCAACCTCGACTCCCCCGGCGCGCACGTCGCCCGTGATGTGCTGCTCTCCGAACTCCCGCGCGTGGTCGCCGAGAACGCCGGGGCGCCGCGCAGCTCGGCGGTCGTCTTCGACGTGCACGGCCCCATCGAGTTCCTGCGCACGATCCGCGTCGACATCCAGGGCCGCGGCACCCTCGAAACGGCCCCCGCCCTCGGCCCCGCCGCGACCCTCACCCTCGACTGGGAGACCTACCTCCGCCTGGCCTGCGGCCGCGTGACACCCGAGTCGGTGTCCGACCGCCTCAAGACAGAGGGCGACCCGGACCTGACGGCAGCGATCCTGCGCACCTTCACGGTGACGCAGTAGACCCACTCAGCTGCGGGCAATTGGGCCGCCAAGGGCGGCACGGGTGGGCGCAGCGGCACCTCGTCACGCCGAGCTGCGCACCCACCCGGCCCCGGCCCCAACCCCCAGGGCCCGAAAACCCCGTGCCGCAGTCCCACCACCCCACGTAGCGTCCCGCCCATGACCACCACCCCACCCCGCCACACCCGACTCACCTTCCACGGCCCGCTGTCGGAGGCACGGGCAGACCGCCTCATAAGCCGGCTCACCCGCAACACCCCCACCACCGTCCTGGACATCGGCTGCGGCTGGGCCGAGCTCATGCTCCGTGTCCTGACCGCCGCCCCGGACGCCACCGGCACCGGCATCGACATCGACACGGAAGCCCTGGCCCGGGCCCGCCAGGCCGCCACGGCACGCGGCCGGGCCGACCGGGTCCGTTTCATCGAGGGGTCCGCCACCGAGACGACCCACGAGCCCGCCGACCTCGTCCTGTGCCTGGGCGCGAGCCAGGCCCTCGGCGACCGGCTCCCCGAGGCCCTGAAGGAACTCCGCCTGCGGGTCGCCGACGGCGGTCGTGTACTGCTCGGCGAAGGGTTCTGGCAGCGCACCCCGACCCCGGCAGAGCTGTCCGGCATGTGGCCGGACGCCGCCGTCACCGACCACCACGACCTCGCGACCCTCGTGGACCTGGCGATCGAGGCCGGGTTCAGGCCGGAGTGGACGGAGACCGCGAGCCTCGACGAGTGGGAGGAGTTCGAGTCGGCGTACCTGGCGGACGTCGAGGTGTGGCTCGCCGGGCACCCCGGGCATCCGCTCGCGGCCGAGACCAGGGAGCGCGCGGACCTGCACCGTGCGCGGTGGCTGACGTACCGCGGCGTCCTGGGGCTGGCCTACCTCACCCTCGTACCGACCGCCTGACCCACGTCACGCCGGGACGTGCACCGTCTCGACCCGGCTCGCCACCAGGCGTTCCCGTTCGCGCCGGATGGCACGCTTGCGCAGACGCAGGATCTGGCTGACTCCGAGTGCCTGGAGTACGAACACCGCCGAGAAGGCGATGCCGTAGTCGTCGCCGGTGGCGTCCAGCAGGACACCGACGGCGAACAGCGTGGTCATGGAGGCCACGAAGCCGCCCATGTTGGTGATGCCGGAGGCCGTGCCCTGCCGCTCGGGCGGGTTCGCCGGACGGGCGAAGTCGAAGCCGATCATCGACGCGGGCCCGCACGCCCCGAGGACCGTGCACAGCACGATCAGCAGCCACATCGGGGCGTGCTCGCCCGGGTAGGCCAGCGTCGCCGCCCACAGGACCGCCGTCGTGCCGACCGTGGCGAGCGCGATGGGCAGCCGGGCCTCGTGGTGCCGGGCGACGATCTGGCCGTAGACCATGCCGACGCCCATGTTCGACAGCACGACGAGCGTGAGGAGTTCACCGGCGGTGGCGCGGGACAGCCCCTGTGCCTCGACCAGGAACGGCAGGCCCCACAGGAGCAGGAAGACCATCGCCGGGAACTGGGTCGTGAAGTGCACCCACATCCCGAGCCGCGTCCCCGGCTCCCGCCAGGAGGCGGCGATCTGGCGCCGTACGTAGGCCGCGCCCTGGTGCGGGAGCGGCTCCGGCTCGTGGCCCTCCGGGTGGTCCTTCAGGAACAGCAGCACCAGCACGAACACCACGGCCCCGGCGACCGCGCTGCCCGCGAACGCCGCCGTCCAGCCGATGCCGTGCAGCAGCCGGGCCAGGACGAGCGTGGAGACGAGGTTGCCCGCCATGCCCACCAGGCCCGCGAACTGGGCGACGAGCGGCCCGCGCCGGGCCGGGAACCACCGGGTGCCCAGCCGCAGCACGCTGATGAAGGTCAGCGCGTCACCGCAGCCGAGCAGCGCCCGGGAGGCGAGCGCCGTGCCGTACGACGGGGAGAACGCGAAGCCGAGCTGCCCGGCGGTGAACAGCACCGCCCCCAGCGCCAGCACCTTCTTGGTGCCGAGCCGGTCCACGAGCAGGCCGACGGGTATCTGCATGCCCGCGTAGACCAGTAGCTGGAGGATGGAGAAGGTGGACAGGGCCGAGGCGTTGACGTGGAAGCGGTCGGCGGCGTCGAGGCCGGCCACGCCCAGGGACGTGCGGAAGATGACCGCGACGAAGTAGACCGAGACGCCCGTGCCCCAGACGGCCAGGGCCCGCCGGCCGCCCGGTGGATCGCCGGGCAGTATGCCGGGGCTCATCGGACTTCCCCCCGCGCCAGGTGCGAGAACCAGCCGACGTGCCGGTGGACGAGCCCGACGGCCGCCTCGGCGTCCCCGGAGCGCAGCGCTTCGAGGATCTCCTCGTGTTCGGTGAGGGTCTTGGCGATCCGGTCGGGGTGGGAGTGCAGGACGGCGACGCCCATGCGGAGCTGGCGGTCGCGAAGCTGGTCGTAGAGGCGGGAGAGGATCTCGTTGCCGCCGCTACGGACGATCTCGGCGTGGAAGCAGCGGTCGGTGACGGCGGCCGCGGCCAGGTCTCCGGCGGCGGCCTGCTCCTTCTGCCGGGCGAGCAGCGCTTCGAGGCGCTCGATGAGCCCGGGGGGCGCGGGCACGGCCTTGCGCGCCGCGTGCTCCTCGACGAGCAGCCGGGTCTCCACGACGTCGGCGATCTCCTGCGCGGAGACGGGCAGCACGAGGGCGCCCTTCTTCGGGTAGAGCCTGATCAGCCCCTCGGCCTCCAGCCGGAGCAGCGCCTCGCGCACCGGCGTGCGGGAGACGCCGACGGCCTCGGCGAGTTCGCCCTCGGTGAGCAGGGTCCCGCCCTCGTAGCGGCGCTCCAGGACGCCCTGCTTGACGTGGGTGTACACGCGGTCGGCGGCGGGAGGGTGCTTCACGGCCAGGGTCATGCCGACAGCATAGATACAACAGGTACGCATGGATGTATCCGTCCAGAATGCGGACTCACGCGGCCTCCAATGTCACACGTCTGTGGCAAAGGGCGGGTCCCCCTCGGCAACGGCACAACCAACTGTGCTAGTTACAAGTCAGACACGTGCGGCTCCTTTCCCCTCGTCCTCAATTCGGCCGCACGCCTGGGGCATTCAACGCAATCGGGGTACTTCACTTGATAACCGGCATTAAGGGCACCCGTCTCCGTAGAGCCGCGGCCGTCGCCGTCACCACCGGCGCCATGCTCGCGACCGGAGCCCTCACCGTTGCGCCGGCGCAGGCCGCCACGGCGCCCACGATCGCCGCCAAGGGCGGCTACGTGATGAACAACGCGACCGGCAAGTCGCTCTACACCAAGGCTGCCGACACGCGTCGCTCCACCGGCTCGACCACCAAGATCATGACGGCCCTGGTGGTGCTGAAGCAGTCGAACCTCAACCTGGACAGCAAGGTCACGGTCCAGAAGGCGTACAGCGACTACATCGTCGACAACAACTGGGCGTCGAACGCCAAGTTGATCGTCGGCGACAAGGTCACCGTCCGCCAGTTGCTGTACGGGCTGATGCTGCCGTCCGGCTGCGACGCGGCGTACGCGCTCGCCGACAAGTTCGGTTCGGGCTCGACGCGGGCGGCGCGCGTGAAGTCGTTCATCGGCAAGATGAACACCACGGCCAAGAACCTGGGTCTGAAGAACACCCACTTCGACTCGTTCGACGGCATCGGCAAGGGCAGCAACTACTCCACGCCGCGCGACCTGACGAAGATCGCCAGCAGCGCCATGAAGAACTCCACGTTCCGCACGGTCGTCAAGACGAAGAAGTACACGGCGAAGACGACCACGAAGTCCGGCGGCACGCGGACGATGGCCCCGTGGGAGAACACCAACCCGCTGCTCGGGAGCTACACCGGCGCGATCGGCGTGAAGACCGGTTCCGGCCCGGAGGCCAAGTACTGCCTGGTCTTCGCGGCCACGCGGAACGGCAAGACGGTCATCGGCACGGTCCTCACCTCGACCAACCTGACCACGCGCAAGTCGGACGCGACGAAGCTGCTCAACTACGGCTTCACCAAGTAGGACAGGCACCACAGGCACAAGTGA
>NZ_JBHUQX010000138.1:0-21367 GCF_042674225.1 Streptomyces sp. NPDC056948 | reverse complement strand
CTCCGGGAACTCCGCCACGGCGCCTTTCTGTTGTCCTTGACGGCCACCGCGGGTGAACCACGGCGCCCACTGATTGACCTGACAGATCACGACCGCGGCCCGTCCCGCCGACGCGATGCGCGGCGGCGGCGGCCCGTGCCGCGGCAGGTCTGCTGACACAGCGGCAGGAACCGTAACTCTTCTGACTTCCCCGGCACAGGACGTGCACACCCCGCCGTTCCCACGTGGTGTGACGTGTGGCACCATCTTGGCCACCCCCCTTGGCCATCCCACCGGCACAGCCCTCAGGAGACACTCCTAGTGCAGCCTTCCGCCGTCCCGGAGCTCGCCCACACCCACACCCGCCCCATCCACTGGCTCGCCACCGCCACGGCCGTCGCCGGCGTCGTGGCCCTCTCCTCGTTCCTGCAGCCGGGTGCGGCGACAGCGGCCCAGGCGGCCGCCCCCGAGACCAGAAGCGCTCCGGCGGCCCTCGCTCCGCCCGACCCGGCCGGGGTGACGTTCCCGATCGAGTGCGGCCCGGTGAAGGCCGTGGTGAAGAAGCGGGCTTCCGGCGACCTCGACGGCGACGGCTCCCCCGAGACGGTGGCCGTGGTCCACTGCGACTCCCCGATGGGCACCCCGCCGGACGGCGTCTACGTCCTCACCCGGGACGGCGACGGCGGCAAGCCGCGCGTGGTGGCGACCCTGCTCGACCCCAAGGACGGCAACACCGTCAGTGACTTCGCGGTACGTCAGGGCGCTGTCACGGCCACACTCTTCGGCTACTCGTCGGCCGACGTGCCGCGTTGCTGCCCCGACGTGAAGAGCGACGTGAAATGGCGTTGGCAGAACGGCGCGTTCGTCCGCTCGACACCGTCCGGCGCCCACAGCGTGTGAGGCATATGCGCCCCCGCGTGTGAGATATCAGACAGTAGTGACGGAGTGTACGGAAGTAGTCACTCCGCGTCCGGCCCGTAGACCTCGGCCCTGTCCGAAACTCGACGCACGTGGATGCAGTCGCCCGGACACTCCTTCGCGGAGTCGACCACATCCGTGAGAAGCGGCAGCGGTACGGGCGTTGTGGCGCCCTTGTCCTGGAGCAACTCGTCGTCGGCGCTCTTCACATAGGCCAGACCGTCGATGTCCAGCTCGAACACCTCGGGCGCGTACTGGGCGCAGATGCCGTCGCCGGTACACAGGTCCTGGTCGATCCAGACCTCCAGAGCCTCGCCGTCGACCTCGGCCTCCTGCTGCACGCTCATGTCTCCTGCCGTTTCATGCGTCGAGCCGTATCGGGAATCCGGCCAGCTCTGACGGGTGTTGAACGCTTCGACCCTACCTCCGGCTGGGTTCCATTCATGTTCGGTGGGTATTCCCCTGGCGTGAGGGAGAGCGCAAGGGTGAAGATCGGACACACCCCGACCGTCTTTGTGATCTAGGGGTTTCAATCGACACCCGCCCAGGTAGGGTCTGGAAGCGTCCAGCTCCCCTTGGAGGAGGTGAGGACCGTGGCAGCCCACGACGACGACATGAACCGCGGCATCCGCCCGGGACGCGGGTCCGACGACCCGGCCGGGCAGATCGCCTACCTTGAGCAGGAGATCGCCGTCCTGCGACGTAAGCTCGCCGACTCTCCGCGACACACGAGGATTCTCGAAGAGCGGATCGTCGAGCTGCAGACCAATCTGGCCGGCGTGTCCGCGCAGAACGAGCGACTCGCCAACACGCTCCGTGAGGCCCGTGACCAGATTGTGGCCCTCAAGGAGGAGGTCGACCGGCTCGCGCAGCCGCCGGCCGGCTTCGGGGTCTTCCTGCAGGCTAACGAGGACGGCACCGCCGACATCTTCACCGGCGGCCGCAAGCTCAGGGTGAACGTCAGCCCCAGCGTCGAGCTCGACGAGCTCCGGCGCGGCCAGGAATTGATGCTCAACGAAGCGCTCAACGTGGTCGAGGCCATGGAGTACGAGAGCGTCGGAGACATCGTCACCCTCAAGGAGATCCTCGAGGACGGCGAGCGGGCCCTGGTGCTCGGGCACACCGACGAGGAGCGGGTGGTGCGGCTCGCCGAGCCGCTGCTGGACGTGACCATCCGCCCCGGCGACGCCCTCCTGCTCGAACCGCGCTCCGGCTACGTCTACGAGGTCGTGCCGAAGAGCGAGGTCGAGGAGCTCGTCCTCGAAGAGGTCCCCGACATCGGCTACGAGCAGATCGGCGGTCTCGGCGGCCAGATCGAGGCCATCCGCGACGCGGTCGAGCTCCCGTATCTCTACCCGGACCTGTTCAAGGAGCACGAACTGCGGCCGCCGAAGGGTGTCCTGCTGTACGGGCCCCCTGGCTGCGGAAAGACCCTGATCGCCAAGGCCGTGGCCAACTCGCTGGCCAAGAAGGTCGCCGAGGTGACCGGCCAGGCCGCGGGCAAGAGCTTCTTCCTCAACATCAAGGGCCCCGAGCTCCTGAACAAGTACGTCGGTGAGACGGAGCGGCAGATCCGCCTCGTCTTCCAGCGGGCCCGTGAGAAGGCCAGCGAGGGCACCCCCGTCATCGTCTTCTTCGACGAGATGGAGTCGCTCTTCCGCACCCGTGGCTCCGGTGTCAGCTCGGACGTGGAGAACACCATCGTCCCGCAGCTGCTCGCCGAGATCGACGGTGTGGAGGGCCTGCAGAACGTGGTCGTGATCGGCGCCTCCAACCGTGAGGACATGATCGACCCCGCCATCCTGCGGCCCGGCCGGCTGGACGTGAAGATCAAGATCGAGCGCCCGGACGCCGAGGCGGCCAAGGACATCTTCGGCAAGTACCTCACCGAGCGCCTCCCGCTGCACGGCGACGACGTCGCCGAGCACAGTGGCTCCAAGGCCTCCACGGTCCAGAGCATGATCCAGACGGCCGTCGAACAGATGTACGCCGAGTCCGAGGAGAACCGCTTCCTGGAGGTCACCTACGCCAATGGTGACAAGGAAGTCCTCTACTTCAAGGACTTCAATTCCGGCGCCATGATCGAGAACATCGTCGGCCGCGCCAAGAAGTCGGCGATCAAGGACTTCCTCGAGAAGAACCAGAAGGGTCTCAGGGTCTCCCACCTCCTCCAGGCCTGCGTGGACGAGTTCAAGGAGAACGAGGACCTGCCGAACACCACCAACCCGGACGACTGGGCCCGGATCTCCGGAAAGAAGGGCGAGCGGATCGTGTACATCCGTACGCTCATCACCGGAAAGCAGGGCGCGGACACCGGACGCTCCATCGACACGGTGGCGAACACCGGTCAGTACCTGTAAAAGGCAGGGCGGCTGCGGGTGCCCTCGGCGGGTACCCGCAGCCGACTGTTTTTCAGGCCACGGCTGGAGCAACGCAATGACGCAAATGATCTCCCCACCAGCGCAAAGGCGTTCTAGGCTCTTCCGTACCGCCGAGTCGCGCAGTGCGGGGACGGGCACCGCACACGCAACCGAGCGCCAGCGGTATCTGAGTGGCGCCCACGACCGAGGGTGCCGCCGGGCAAGGAGGGCCGCATGACCGTACGGCGAGTAATGGGCATCGAGACGGAGTACGGGATCTCCGTCCCCGGCCACCCCAACGCCAATGCCATGCTCACCTCGTCCCAGATCGTGAACGCCTACGCGGCTGCGATGCACCGGGCCCGCCGGGCTCGCTGGGACTTCGAGGAGGAGAACCCGCTGCGGGACGCGCGAGGCTTCGACCTCGCCCGCGAGGCCGCCGACTCCAGCCAGCTCACCGACGAGGACATCGGCCTGGCCAATGTGATCCTCACCAACGGTGCACGGCTCTACGTCGACCACGCGCACCCCGAGTACAGCGCCCCCGAAGTGACCAATCCCCGGGACGCCGTCCTCTGGGACAAGGCCGGCGAGCGGATCATGGCCGAGGCCGCGGAGCGGGCCGCGCAGCTGCCCGGTGCCCAGCCGATCCACCTGTACAAGAACAACACCGACAACAAGGGCGCGTCCTACGGCACGCACGAGAACTACCTGATGAAGCGGGAGACCCCCTTCTCGGACATCGTGCGCCATCTGACGCCGTTCTTCGTCTCCCGCCAGGTCTTCACCGGGGCGGGCCGCGTCGGCATCGGCCAGGACGGGCACGAGCACGGCTTCCAGCTCAGTCAGCGGGCCGACTACTTCGAGGTGGAGGTCGGTCTCGAGACGACGCTCAAGCGCCCGATCATCAACACCCGCGACGAGCCGCACGCGGACGCCGAGAAGTACCGCCGCCTGCATGTGATCATCGGCGACGCGAACCTGTCGGAGATCTCGACGTATCTGAAGCTGGGTACGACGGCTCTCGTCCTGTCGATGATCGAGGACGGCTTCATCGCGGTGGACCTGGCCGTCGACCAGCCGGTTCGCACGCTGCACCAGGTCTCGCACGACCCGTCGCTCAAGCGCCTGGTCACAC
The DNA here is from genome assembly GCF_042674225.1 of Streptomyces sp. NPDC056948. Classification (NCBI taxonomy): domain Bacteria; kingdom Bacillati; phylum Actinomycetota; class Actinomycetes; order Kitasatosporales; family Streptomycetaceae; genus Streptomyces; species Streptomyces sp. NPDC056948. The sequence continues at coordinate 16,972 of NZ_JBHUQX010000138.1, read as the reverse complement.
TCCGTAGCGGCCGGACGCTCACCGCGGTCCAGCTCCAGATGGAGTACTACGAGCTCGCCCGCAAGTACGTGGAGGAGCGGTTCGGGGCCGACGCCGACGACCAGACCAAGGATGTCCTGTCGCGGTGGGAGGACACCCTCACCCGACTGGAGCACGACCCGATGAGCCTGGCCGGCGAGCTGGACTGGGTCGCCAAGCGGGAGCTCATGGAGGGCTACCGGCGCCGGGACAGCCTCGACTGGGACGCGGCTCGGCTGCATCTGGTCGACCTCCAGTACGCCGACGTGCGGCCCGAGAAGGGCCTGTACAACCGTCTGGTGGCCCGCGGGCGCATGAAGCGGCTGCTGACCGAGGCGGACATCGAGCGGGCTCGTACGGCGCCGCCTGAGGACACGCGCGCGTACTTCCGCGGTCGCTGCCTGGAGCAGTACGCGGACGACGTCGCGGCGGCCTCCTGGGACTCGGTGATCTTCGACCTGCCGGGCCGCGACTCCCTGCAGCGGGTTCCAACCCTGGAACCGCTTCGCGGAACGCGTAATCACGTCAAGGAGCTCCTGGACCGCTGCCGCACGGCGGAAGACCTGGTCAGGGTCCTGTCCGGCGGATGATCGCGTTCCGTGGGTACCCGGGAGGAGACGGCCGGACAGGGTGGAAAATCCCAGGTCCGGGAATCATCGAGGTGGTCCCCGTACGTTGGAGCAACTGCGGGGCCATTGTCAGACCAGGCGAGTAGGGTCTGATCTTGACCGAGCAACTGTGTCGGGCGAACCGAGCGGGGTGAGGGATATGGCGACCAAGGACACCGGCGGCGGACAGCAGAAGGCCACCCGGTCTACCGAGGAGGTCGAGGAGCAGGCGGCGGAGACGCAGGCTTCGGAGGACCTCAAGGAGCGTCAGGAGAAGCTGAGCGACGACGTGGACTCGGTTCTGGACGAGATCGACGACGTCCTCGAGGAGAACGCCGAGGACTTCGTGCGCTCCTTCGTTCAAAAGGGTGGCCAGTAAGGCGCCTTTGCCTTCATTCCGAAGGTGAGCGGGTCTGGGTGACGGACGGGCGGAGCGCGGAGCGCTGTGCGCGGGGCAGTGCGTGACGTGATGCCCTCGTGTGCGGCGCTCCGGGCGTCGGTGGCGTCCGGAGCCCGGGTGGCCCCCGCCGGTCGTGCGTGGCCGGCAAGTGCGGCGTCGTTCCGGTGGAGTTGGTCCCGCCGGACATGTGGATCACCGCCGAAGGACGGGTAGGGTCCGAGGCATACCGTGCCCCCGGTCGCAACCGGACCGGGGTTGTTCCAAGGATCGGCCCGACGTCACAGGGCGGGCTGTCGCATACGTGGAAGGAATCGCGTGGAAGCCAACACTCGTAGCACCGGGCGTCTACCAGCTGCCTTCCTGACGCCAGGGTCTTCCTCCTTCATGGACTTCCTGTCCGAGCACCAGCCGGAGATCCTGCCCGGCAACCGGCAACTGCCTCCCACCCAGGGCGTGATCGAGGCACCGCACGGGACCACCATCGTCGCCGTGACGTTCCCCGGGGGCGTCGTGCTGGCCGGTGACCGCCGGGCGACGATGGGCAACGTCATCGCGCAGCGGGACATCGAGAAGGTTTTCCCGGCCGACGAGTACTCCGCGGTGGGCATCGCCGGTACGGCGGGTCTGGCCGTGGAGATGGTGAAGCTGTTCCAGCTCGAGCTGGAGCACTTCGAGAAGGTCGAGGGCGCGCAGCTCTCCCTGGAGGGCAAGGCGAACCGGCTGTCGACGATGATCCGCTCCAACCTCGGCATGGCCATGCAGGGCCTGGCCGTGGTGCCGCTGTTCGCGGGGTACGACATGGGCCGCGACAGGGGCCGGATCTTCTCCTACGACGTGACGGGCGGCCGCTCCGAGGAGACGAACTTCGCGGCCACCGGCTCGGGCTCGATCTTCGCGCGTGGCGCCATGAAGAAGCTCTTCCGTGACGACCTGAGCGAGGAAGAGGCCACGACCCTGGTGGTCCAGGCCCTGTACGACGCGGCCGACGACGACTCTGCGACAGGCGGTCCCGACGTCGCCCGCCGGATCTACCCGATCGTCACCGTGATCACCGAGGACGGCTTCCGCCGGCTCGACGAGGAGGAATCCTCCGAGATCGCCCGCTCGATCCTGGCGCGGCGCCTGGAACAGCCGGACGGCCCGCGGGCCGCGCTGCTCTAGGCAGCGGCCGTTTCTTGCCAAGGTGATCCAGTGACTTCCACAGAAAGGGACGGATAACCGGTGTCGACGCCGTTCTATGTTTCACCCCAGCAGCAGATGGCCGACCGGGCGGAGTACGCCCGCAAGGGCATCGCCCGTGGCCGCAGCCTGGTCGTGCTGCAGTTTGCCGACGGCATCGTGTTCGTCGGCGAGAACCCGTCCCGTGCGCTGCACAAGTTCAGCGAGATCTACGACCGGATCGGCTTCGCGGCCGCCGGCAAGTACAACGAGTACGAGAACCTGCGGATCGGTGGGGTGCGGTACGCCGACCTGCGGGGTTACACCTACGACCGCGATGACGTGACGGCCCGTGGCCTGGCCAACGTCTACGCGCAGACCTTGGGCACGATCTTCTCCTCCGCGGCCGAGAAGCCGTACGAGGTGGAGCTGGTGGTCGCCGAGGTGGGGGAGAGCCCGGAAGGTGACCAGCTCTACCGTCTCCCGCACGACGGCTCGATCGTGGACGAGCACGGCTCGGTCGCGGTGGGGGGCAATGCGGAGCAGATCAGCAGCTACCTGGACCAGCGCCACCAGGACGGTATGACGCTGGCCGAGGCCCTGAAGCTGGCGGTGCAGGCGCTGTCGCGCGACACCAACGGCAGTGAGCGGGAGATTCCCGCGGAGCGGCTGGAAGTGGCGGTGCTGGACCGTACGCGGCCGCAGAAGCGCAAGTTCAAGCGGATCGGTGGGCGTCAGCTGTCTCGGCTGTTGGGGGCGGAGGGAGACGGGGGCGCGGAGGACTCGGAGGACTCGGAGTCCGAGGACGCCGAGTAGCTCGTAGCTCGGCTCGATCGTCACGTCGCGCGTCCTGGTTGCTGTTGCGGCCGGGGCGTGCGTCGTGCCTGCGCGGTGGTGGTGGGTCGGGGCCGTGTCGGGGGGTGTCCGTCCTCGGAACGGCGCGATGGGGTTGCGTACCAATTGACTGTTCGTTGACGCGCCAACCTCTGCGGGCGGACACCCCCCGACACGGCCCCTTCTCGCCGTGCGCGGGTGCGGGTCCGCTGAGCTGCGGGCATGCGTGCCGCTGGGGGCGGCACGGGTGGGCGCAGCGGCACCCCGCTACGCCGGGCTGCGGACCCACCCGACCTCAGCAACGACGCCGTGCGGCTACGGCAGCCCGGGCGGTGCCGTGGAGGCCCGTACTACGAGCTGGACCGGGATGTCCCCGCCCTCGGGTGCGCGGCCCTCCATGACGGCCAGGAGGGCCCGCATGCCCCGTTCCCCGAAGAGCTCCGCGTCCAGGCGGACCGTCGTCAGTTCCGGGTCGATCGCCGTGGCCAGGGCCAGATCGTCCAGGCCGGTGACCGAGACGTCGTCCGGGACGCGCAGACCCAGGCGGCGAACCGCCTTGTACGCACCTGCGGCCAGTTTGTCGTCGTCGCACACCAGGGCGGTGGGGCGCGGCCCGGGGAGCGAGAGGGCGGCCTCGGTGGCTGTGACGGCGCCGTCGATGGAGATCGGCGCGCGGGTCGTGCGCACCGCCGTACCGGGGACTTCGCTCAGCCGGCTCGCCAGTTCCCGGGCTCGAACCTCGAAGGTCCAGGAGGGCACGTCTGCGGCCAGATGGAGGAAGCGGCGGTGGCCCAGGGACAGCAGGTGTTCCGCGACCTGGCGGACACCGTCGGCGATGTCCAGGTTCACGGTCGCCGCACCCAGGCTCCCCTCCGGATCGCTGTCCAGCATCACCAGGGGCAACTGGTCCCCGCGGATCGCGGTGAGCGCGTCGGCGGCCATGGAGGAGGCGATCACGCCGTCCAGGGCGGCCTGGGCGGAGGCGAAGGGGTCGCGGGCCGGGCCGACGCCCTCGGGGGAGGGGTAGAGGACGACGCCGAATCCGTGCTCGGCGGCGACGCGGGCGGCGCCCGTGTAGACGCCCGCGAAGAACTCCGTGGTGAGGGCCGGGACCACCAGGAGGACCGTGCGGGTGCGGCCCAGGCGCAGATTGCGGGCGGCGAGGTTCGGGCGGTAGCCCAGATCGCGGGCGGCCTCACGGACCCGTTCGGCGGTGGCCTCCGAGACGCGGCCGCGCCACTTGTCGCCCAGGACCAGGGAGACCGCCGCCTGGGAGACGCCGGCGGCCTGGGCGACGTCCCGGCTCGTGGGGCGTGTGCTGCCTCGTGCCACCGTCGGGCCGCTCCTTCGTCTGGACTGTTGAACAGCGGACATGGTACGTATGAAACATTGACGTTATACGTAAAACCTAGGGCGGGGACATGGCTACGGGATACCTGGAGATCCTTCGGGCGCGACACGCCGCCCGGCTGCTCGTCGGCACGCTCGTGGGCCGGCTGCCCAATGCCACCGGTGCCATCGCGATCCTGCTGTTCGTGCGGGCGGAGGGTGGGTCGTACAGCCTGGCGGGGGCGCTGGCGGGTGTGTACGGCGTCGCCAACGCCGTGGGGCAGCCGGTGCTGGGCAGGCTCGTGGATCTGCGGGGGCAGCCACGCGTGCAGTTGCCGGCGGCTGTTCTGTCGGGGCTCGCGATGGCCGCGTTCGCCTTCGCCGGGATCGGGTCGCTGCCGGTCGCGTACGGTGCCGTCGCGGCGGCGGGGCTCTTCACGCCGCCCCTGGAGGGCGGGCTGCGGGCCCTGTGGTCCTCGGTCCTCCGGAGGGAGGACCAGGTGCACACGGCGTACGCCATGGACGCCGTGGCCCAGGAGGTGATGTTCACCGTCGGGCCGCTGCTCGTGACGCTGTGCGTGGCCCTCTGGTCGGCCCAGGTCGCGCTGCTCGTGCTGAACGTGGTCGGGGTGCTGGGGGCGCTGTCCGTGGTCGTCTCGCCGCCCTCGCGTGCTTGGCGGTCGGCGCCGCGGGAGGCGCATTGGCTGGGCGCGCTGCGCTCGGCGGGGCTGCTGGCGTTGCTGGCGGCGTTCCTGTTCATCGGGATGGCGCTCGGGTCCATCACGGTCGCCTCGGTGCCCTACGCGGACGCGCACGGCGGTGACGCCGTGTACGGCTGGCTGATGGCGGCCCTGGGATTCGGGGCGCTGGTCGGCGGCACCTTCTACGGGGCCCGGCAGTGGGCCGGTGAGCCCGCGCGGCGACTCCAGGTGCTGGTAGCCCTTCTGGTGGTGTGTTACCTGCCGCTGCTTCTGATGCCGGACGCGGTGCCCATGGTGGCGCTGACCGCGCTCGCCGGTGTCTTCCTCGCGCCCGCCATCGCCTGCGCGTTCGTCCTGGTCGACCGTCATGCCCCGCGCGGCACGGTCACCGAGGCGTTCTCCTGGCTGGTGACGACGTTCACCGTGGGCCACTCGGTCGGAGCGGGCGTCGCGGGGCCCGTCGTAGAGGCGGGCGGGGCCCTGTGGGGCTTCGCCGTGCCGGGTGCCGCGGGTGGCGTGTCCCTGCTGGTTTTGGCCGCCACAGGACGGGTACTCGCAGCTCCCGGCGGGGGAGCGGTTGTTGTGTCCGGTTCGGAAAATGATCCAAACCGTGCCCCCGAACCCCGTTTCAGTTCAGGGGATCGGGCGTAATGTTCCCTCATGGACCGCCGCATTTTCGGGCTGGAGAACGAGTACGGCGTCACGTGCACGTTCAGGGGACAGCGCCGCCTGTCTCCTGACGAGGTGGCGCGGTACCTCTTCCGCCGTGTCGTGTCATGGGGCCGCAGCAGCAATGTCTTTCTGCGAAACGGCGCCCGCCTCTATCTCGACGTGGGCTCACATCCGGAATACGCCACACCGGAATGTGACAACGTGACCGAACTGGTCACCCACGACAAAGCGGGCGAGCGCATTCTCGAAGGACTCCTGGTGGACGCCGAACGACGCCTGCACGAGGAGGGAATCGCGGGCGACGTCTACCTCTTCAAGAACAACACCGATTCGGCGGGCAACTCCTACGGCTGCCACGAGAACTATCTGGTCGCCCGGCACGGGGAGTTCTCCCGGCTCGCGGACATTCTCATTCCGTTTCTGGTGACGAGGCAGCTGCTGTGCGGTGCCGGCAAGGTGCTGCAGACGCCGCGCGGAGCCGTCTACTGCGTCAGCCAGCGCGCCGAGCACATCTGGGAGGGCGTCTCCTCGGCGACGACCCGCTCCCGGCCGATCATCAACACGCGCGACGAGCCGCACGCGGACGCCGAGCGCTACCGCCGCCTGCACGTGATCGTGGGCGACTCGAACATGTCCGAGACGACCATGCTGCTCAAGGTCGGCGCCACCGACCTGGTGCTGCGCATGATCGAGGCGGGCACCGTGATGCGCGACCTGACCCTGGAGAACCCGATCCGGGCGATCCGCGAGGTCAGCCACGACATCACCGGCCGGCGCAAGGTGCGCCTGGCCAGCGGCCGCGAGGCCTCCGCCCTTGAGGTGCAGCGCGAGTACTACGAGAAGGCCGTGGACTTCTGCGAGCGCCGCGGCATCCGCACCGGCACCGTCGAGCAGGTCCTGGAGCTGTGGGGCCGCACGCTGGACGCGATCGAGGCCGAGGACCTCGACCGTATCGGCACCGAGATCGACTGGGTCATGAAGTACAAGCTCATCGAGCGGTACCGCAGCAAGAACAACATGACCATGTCGCACCCGCGGGTCGCGCAGATAGACCTCGCCTACCACGACATCCACCGTCGTCGTGGCCTGTACTACCTGCTCGAGAAGAAGGGCCAGGCAGCACGCATCTGCAACGACTTGAAGATCTTCGAAGGCAAGTCGGTTCCGCCGCAGACCACTCGGGCCCGGCTGCGCGGCGACTTCATCCGGCGCGCCCAGGAACAGCGCCGTGACTTCACGGTCGACTGGGTTCACCTCAAGCTCAACGACCAGGCTCAGCGGACCGTCTTGTGCAAGGACCCGTTCCGTTCGGTGGACGACCGGGTGGAGAAGCTGATCGCCGGAATGTGAGGAAATGCGCCGGCGGGGAATTAGCCGGAACGCCACACGGGCGCCGTACGTTACAAGTACGGCGCCCTGCTCACGCCGTAGAGTTGCGCGCACGCCATCAACGAGATCGATCGATTACGAGGCCCCCACAGTGCGCCGACGCTCACTTCTCATCTCTGTACCCGCAGGACTGGCCACACTCGCCGCGTGCGGCGACGACAAGTCGGATTCGAGCAAGGCCAGCGACAGCCCTTCGCCCTCGCCCTCGGCATCGGCCCCGTCCGCGGCGCCGCCGCCGAAGATCGTGGACGGCCCGCTGCCGGCGGTCACCGCGGGCACGAAGTTCGACGAGAAGCCGACGATCGCCAAGGGCAGCGGAGAGCCGTCGAAGCAGCTCGCGGTGAAGACGCTGATCACGGGCAGCGGCAAGACGGTCGCGGAGAACGACTTCGTCGTCGCGAACTACCTGGGCCAGGTCTGGAGCACGGCCAAGGTCTTCGACAACTCCTACGACCGCAAGACCCGCCTGGCCATCCAGCTCGCCCAGGGCCAGATCATCGACGGCTGGCGGTACGCGCTGGCCGGCAAGAAGGCCGGCAGCCGTGTCGAGATGGCCGTCCCGCCCACCTGGGGCTACGGCTCGCAGGGCAACCCGCAGGCCGGCATCAAGGGCACCGACACGCTGGTCTTCGTCGTCGACGTGCAGGACACGTTCAACTCCAAGAGCTCCGCGGACGGCGAGAAGGTAGCCCAGGACGACGCGGACCTGCCCAAGGTCGGCACCAACACCGACGGCAAGGCGCCCTCCATCGAGGTGCCCAAGGCCACCGCGCCGAAGAAGCTCGTCGCGGAGTACGTCCTGGAGGGTGACGGCGAGAAGGTCGCCGCCGACGACAGCGTCCTCGTGCAGTACAAGGGCGTGCTGTGGGACGGCGGCAAGGAGTTCGACTCGTCTTACGCCAACAAGCAGCTCGTGTCGTTCTCGCTCCAGCAGGTCGTCAAGGGCTGGGCGCAGGGCCTGACCGGCAAGAAGGTGGGCAGCCGGGTCCTCATCGTCATCCCGCCGGCGCTGGGCTACGGCGACAAGCCGCCGCAGGGCAGCGGCATCAAGAAGGACTCCACGCTGGTCTTTTCGGTGGACATCCTCGCGAAGCTCTGACGTGCGGGGGATGTAAGACTGTGCGTGTTCGCCTTTTCGCAGACAAGCAGGAGCTAGAGACGTGAGCATCGACAAGCCCGAGGTCGACTTCCCGGGCGGCGAGCCCCCGGCGGACCTCGAGATCAAGGACATCTGGGAAGGCGACGGCCCGGTCGCGCAGGCCGGCCAGACCGTCACCGTGCACTACGTCGGAGTCGCCTTCAGCACGGGCGAGGAGTTCGACGCGAGCTGGAACCGCGGCACCCCGTTCCGCTTCCCGCTGGGCGGCGGCCGGGTCATCCAGGGCTGGGACCAGGGCGTGCAGGGCATGAAGGTCGGCGGCCGCCGCCAGCTGACCGTCCCCGCGCACCTCGCCTACGGCAACCAGAGCCCGACCCCTCTGATCAAGCCCGGCGAGACGCTGATCTTCGTGGTCGACCTGCTCGGGGTCTGAGCAAGGCTCGGACAGACTCGATCACGTGGGGCCCATGCCTGTTCGGGCATGGGCCCTCGGCTTTGCCGGGCCACCGCGGGGCGGTACGGTCATCGATCGTAAGCACCATAGGGAGGCGAAGGGCGTCGATGGCCATTGCCAAGGCTGAGCGACTGATGAACCTGGCGCTGTGTCTGCTCGGGACGCGGCGGCCGCTCAGCAAGCGTGAGCTGCGCGATTCCATCGAGGCATACGTCGAGGCCTTCGGACCGGGGAACGGCGCCACCGGCTCCGACGACTCCTTCAACCGCATGTTCGAGCGCGACAAGGACGACCTGCGCGAACTCGGACTGGTCATCGAGACTGTCGAGAGCCTCGAAGGCGAGATCGGCTACCTGGCCCGGCGCGACAGCAACCGCCTCCCGCCCATCACCCTGGACGCCGAGGAGGCCGCGGCCCTCGGGGTCGCCGCCAAGGTGTGGCAGCAGGCCAGGCTCGCCGGCGCGGCCAGCGGTGCCCTGCAGAAGCTGCGCGCGGCGGGCCTCCCCGAGGACGTCGACCCCTATGGGCCGCACGGCGCGCTGGAGCCGCGGATCCCCGTGCACGAGGCGGCGTTCGAGCCGCTGATGCTCGCCTGCCGGGACCGCCGCCCCGTGGTCTTCGACTACCGCAAGGCCACCGCCGCCCAGCCCGAGCAGCGGCATGTGGAGCCGTGGGCGCTGGAGTGCTGGCGCGGCCACTGGTACCTCGCGGGCTGGGACCGCGACCGGGGCGCCGAGCGGGTCTTCCGGCTCTCCCGGATCACCGGCAAGGTCCGCTCGCGCGGCGGCCGGTACACCGCTCCCGTGCCGGATGTCGTCACCGTCCGGGAGACCGTCGCGAGCTGGGCGGGGGAGATCGCCGACCGCTCCGCCCGGATCCGGCTGCGCTCGGGCGCGGGGTACCCCCTTCGGGCGAAGGCCACCGCCGTACGGGAACTCGGCGACGGCTGGGACGAGTTGGAGATTCCGTACGGCCACGGGCTGGACGCCTGGCTGGTGGAGTTCGGGCCGGACGTGGTCGTCCTGGAGCCCGCCGAGCTGCGGGCAGACGTGGTGGACCGGCTGCGGGCCGTGGCCAAGGGCTGAGGGGGAGCGGACGAAACAGTGGCAGGCAAACCGGTCAGGCCCGTGAACGCCATCGACCAGACCCGGCGGATGCTCTCGCTGGTGACGTATCTGAAGGAGCGCCCCGGCGCCCGCGTCGAGGACGTCGCGCGCGCCTTCGGCATCACCGAGGACGAGCTGGTCTCCGACCTCGACGTGCTGCCCATGTGCGGCACCAGCTTCCGCGGCGGCGACCTGCTCGACATCGACACCGACGGCGAGCGCATCTGGTGGCACAACTCGGCCGCCCTGGCGGACGAAGCCGCCGAGCCGCTCCGGCTCGCCGCCGACGAGGCCACCGCCCTGCTCGTCGCCGCCCGGGCCGTGGCCACGCTGCCCGGACTGCGCGAGAGTGACCGCCAGGCGCTGCTGCGGGCGACGGCCAAGGTGGAGACCGCGGCCGGAGAGATGGCGGGCGCCAGCTCGCGCCTGTCGGTGACCTTCGAATCCGAGGGCGGAGTCTTCGCGGACGTCGACCGGGCCATCGCCGAGCGCCGCCGCCTGTGGATCCGCTACTACTCGCCCGCGCGCGACGAGGTCACCGAGCGGGAGATCGACCCCATCCGCCTGGTCAGCGTCGGGCACACCTACGTCGAGGCCTGGTGCCGGCGCTCCGAGGCGCGCCGCACGTTCCGGCTCGACCGGGTCGCCGAGATCAAGATCCTCGATGAGCCGTCGGCGCCGCCGGAGATCGAGCTGCGGGACCTGTCGGAGGCGCTGGTGCAGCCCGCGGCCGAGGACCCGGAGGTCGTGGTCGAGGTCGGGCCCGGCGGTCGCTGGGTCGCGGAGTACTACCCGCACGACAGCGCGGACGAGCTGCCCGACGGCGGCCTGAAGATCACCCTGCGCACGCCCGACCCCGCGTCGCTCCGCCGCCTGGCGCTGCGGCTCGGGCGGGACGGCCGGATCGTCTCGCCGCCGGAGCTCGCCGACAGTGCCCAGCAGGCGGCCCGCGAGGCGCTGACGGCGTACGACGGGATCGAGGAGGCCGGGACGGACGGCGCGGTGGAGACGGCCGGGGCCGGCGGGCCGCGCGGCGTGAGCGCGGTGCGCCCCGCCCCGGACGGACCGGACGGCGGGCGCGAGTGATGCGCGGGTGCCCGCGGCTTCCACGGCCGAGTGGGGCAGGCGCCGGGGCACCGACCCGGCCGACATCGGTGGTGAGCCGGCCCGCACCGGTGTCACCCGGGCGCCCCACAGGCGTACGACCCGAGGAAGAGGAGCGAGGCCTGTGAGCGAGTCGGCGACGCCCGGTGCGCGCAGCATGACGGTGGAGTCCGCGTTCGCCGGGATGGCGAGCGTGTCCCCGGTGGTCTTCAAGGCGGGCTGCCCGGACTGCCGGGAGCGCTTCGAGCTCACCGCGGGCGCCCTGCGCCTCGCCATCGGCGCCACCAGCCGCACCACCTTCTACTCCTTCACCTGCCCGGAGTGCGGCGCGTCCGTCCGCAAGCCCGCGGGGGAGCGGATCGTGGAGCTGCTCACCGGCGGCGGCGTGCGGACCCTGCGGCTTGCCCAGACCCTCTGAGGGTCTGGGCGTCCGGCCTTCCTGGAGGGTCTAGGCTCGACGGCATGTTCTGGCCGATGTTCGCGGTTGCCGTGGGGTTCGTGGGTCTCGCCGTGCTCGGGGTGCTCGCCGTCCGGGTCTTCGTGGAGGCACAGCGCCTGGGCAGGCAGGTCACGGACTCCGCGCGCCGTATCAACCGGGCCGCCGAGGACCTGGAGCGGGCCGCGGGGAGCGCGGCCCGGTCCGTGGACGCCCTGTGAGCCGTTCGGCAGGCGGCTGTGAGTTGCGCTTTGGGCCACTTCGCCCTGTCACCTCTGTGGTTCGGACAGGTACTCTGCTGGTCGCGGCCCGGTTAACGAGGCACTGGCCGCGGACGGGAGTACGTACAGGGGATGCAGAGGGATTGCCTCACGTTTACCCCCGAGCGTTACGATCGCTGTCAACACGATCGTTCGGACATATGTCCGACCGGTCGGACAGTACCCCACCCCAGCCGCCTCGGTGAGAAGGTAAAGACTTATGTTCGGAAGGCTCGGAGCCCCCGAGATCATTCTCATCCTCGTCGTCATCATCCTGCTGTTCGGCGCGAAGAAGCTTCCGGACATGGCTCGGTCGCTCGGCAAGTCCGCCCGCATCCTCAAGAGCGAGGCCAAGGCGATGAAGGACGAGAGCAAGTCGTCCACGACCCCGGCCGGCCCGCCCAACAACGACGAGCAGCCCTCGCAGCGAACCATCCAGGCAGCGCCCGGTGACGTGACCAGCTCGCGTCCGGTCAACGAGCCCACGGACACGACCAAGCGCTGAAGCAGGGCCGGTGACCTCCGGCCCGCCGCACGAGATGGGAACGTGGGTTGCTGAAGTCTGCCCGCAAGCAGGAAAGGGATCCCGAGGGGCGGATGCCCCTCGCGGAGCACCTTCGCGAGCTCCGCAACCGGCTCGCCAAGGCGATGCTGGCAATCGTCGTCATCACGGTTGTCGCCGCCTTCTTCTACAACGACATCATCAACTTGATCACCAAGCCGATCCTCGACTCGGTCGGCTGTGACAAGACCTTCGAGGAACTGGCCAGGTCGCGGGCGTCCTCCAAGCCGTGTGCGCAGATCACCATCAACGGTCTGATCGCCCCCTTCACACTGGCGCTGAAGGTGTCCCTGATGGCCGGTGTCGTGCTGGCCTCGCCGGTCTGGCTCTACCAGCTCTGGGCCTTCGTCGCGCCGGGCCTGCACCGGCACGAGCGGAAGTACGCGTACGCCTTCGTCGGCACGGGCGCCCCGCTGTTCATCATGGGCGCCTACTTCGCCTACACGGTGCTTCCCACCACGGCGAAGGTGCTCCTCGAATTCACCCCGGGCGGCACGTCCAACCTCCTCCCGCTGGACGACCTGCTCGACCTGGTCATGCGGATGGTGCTCGTCTTCGGCCTCTCGTTCGAGCTGCCCCTGCTGCTGGTCATGCTCAATCTCACCGGAGCACTCACCGGCAAGCGCATGCTCGGCTGGTGGCGCGGCATGATCATGGGCATCACGGTCTTCGCGGCCATCGCCACTCCCAGCACCGACCCGCTGACGATGCTGATGCTCGCCGGGCCGATCTGGATCCTGTACTTCGCGGCCGTCGGCTTCTCCCTGCTCAACGACCGCCGTCGCAGCCGTCGTGAGGCCCTGGGCCCCGACGACGACGAGGCTTCCGAGCTGGACCTCACGCCCGACGACATCGGCGAGATCGAACCCGTGACCACCGGCCGGGCCGCCCTGCCCGAGCAGGCGAGTTCGGACCGCTCGGACCGGGTCAACGGTTATGACGACGTGACCTGAAGATCGGCAGGCAGCTCGTAGGGTCGGTCGCGTGACCAGCGAGATCACCCTCTTCGTCAACCCCACCGCGGGCCGCGGCCGGGGCGCCCGCGCGGCGCAGCCGGCCGCTTCCGCTTTGCGGGCGGCCGGTTTCTCGGTGCGTACGGTGCTCGGCGAGGACGCCGCGGACGCCCTCGTCCGTGCGCGTGCCGCCGTCGAGGCCGGTACCGGAGCGCTGATAGCCGTCGGCGGTGACGGCATGGCCAATCTGGCGCTGCGGGCGGTCGCGGGCACCAGCACCCCGCTCGGCCTGGTCGCCGTCGGCACCGGCAACGACTTCGCCCGCGCCCTCGGCCTGCCCGTGCGCGAGCCGGCCGCCGCGGGCCGCATGATCGCCGACGCCCTCAAGTGCGGCCGGATCCACGACATCGACCTCGGTCAGGTGGGCGACCGCTGGTTCGGCACGGTCCTCGCCTCCGGCTTCGACTCCCGCGTCAACGACCGCGGCAACCGCATGCGGTGGCCCGCCGGCCGGTTCAAGTACGACCTGGCGATGATCGCCGAACTCGCCGCTTTCCGGCCCGTCCCGTACCGGATCCGGCTCGACGACGGCGAGGTCCGTGAGGTCGAGGCGACCCTGGTGGCCGTCGGCAACGGCGCGTCGTACGGCGGTGGTATGCGGATCTGCCCCGGCGCCGACCTCACCGACGGCCTGTTCGACATCACCGTGGTCGGGGACTGCAGCCGTACGACACTGCTGCGGGTGTTCCCGAGGGTGTACCGGGGGACCCACGCCGGGCATCCGGCGGTGACCGTGCTGCGCGCGGCCCGGGTCGAGATCGCCGCCGAGGGGATCACCGGGTACGCGGACGGAGAGCCGCTCGGCCCGCTGCCGCTGAGCGCGCGCTGCGTGCGCGGGGGCGTGCGCGTCGTCGGCCCCTGAACTGCGCCGATCCCCGGTTTCACAGGAATGGATCCGGATAATGATCGTCCTGTTGTCAGTGCGGCCCGGTACGCTCGAAAGCACGATGACAGAGGACCTCTCACCGGCCGAGCGGTACGCGGCAGCCCGCAAGCGTGCTGTCGAGCAGGCCACCGCGCTCGCCTCCTTCCGCGAGATGTACGACTTCGGCCTCGACCCCTTCCAGATCGAGGCCTGCCAGGCGCTCGAGGCGGGGAAGGGCGTCCTGGTCGCCGCGCCCACCGGTTCGGGCAAGACGATCGTGGGCGAATTCGCCGTCCACCTCGCTCTCCAGCAGGGCAAGAAGTGCTTCTACACGACACCCATCAAGGCGCTGTCGAACCAGAAGTACGCCGACCTGTGCCGTCGCTACGGCACGGACAAGGTGGGCCTGCTCACCGGCGACAACAGCGTCAACTCCGACGCCCCGGTGGTCGTGATGACCACCGAGGTGCTGCGGAACATGCTGTACGCCGGTTCGCAGACCCTCCTGGGCCTCGGCCATGTGGTGATGGACGAGGTGCACTACCTCTCCGACCGGTTCCGGGGCGCCGTCTGGGAAGAAGTGATCATTCACCTTCCCGAGTCGGTCACGCTCGTGTCGCTGTCGGCGACCGTGTCGAACGCCGAGGAGTTCGGCGACTGGCTCGACACGGTCCGCGGCGACACCGAGGTGATCGTCTCCGAGCACCGGCCCGTGCCGCTGTTCCAGCACGTGCTCGCCGGGCGGCGGATGTACGACCTGTTCGAGGAGGGCGAGGGCCACAAGAAGGCCGTCAACCCCGACCTCACGCGCATGGCGCGCATGGAGGCGAGCCGGCCGTCGTACCAGGACCGCCGGCGTGGCCGGTCCATGCGCGAGGCCGACCGCGAGCGCGACCGCAGACAGCGCTCCCGGGTGTGGACGCCGAGCCGGCCCGAGGTCATCGAACGGCTCGACGCCGAGGGGCTGCTGCCCGCCATCACCTTCATCTTCAGCCGCGCCGCCTGCGAGGCCGCCGTCCAGCAGTGCCTGTACGCGGGCCTCAGGCTCAACGACGACGAGTCACGCGAGCGGGTACGCACGCTCGTCGAGGAGCGCACGGCGTCCATCCCGACCGAGGACCTGCACGTCCTCGGCTACTACGAGTGGCTGGAGGGCCTGGAGCGCGGCATCGCCGCCCACCACGCGGGCATGCTGCCGACCTTCAAGGAGGTCGTCGAGGAACTGTTCGTACGCGGCCTGGTCAAGGCCGTGTTCGCGACCGAGACCCTCGCCCTCGGCATCAACATGCCCGCCCGCTCGGTGGTGCTGGAGAAGCTCGTCAAGTGGAACGGCGAGCAGCACGCGGACATCACACCGGGCGAGTACACGCAGTTGACGGGGCGTGCGGGGCGGCGCGGCATCGACGTCGAGGGTCACGCCGTGGTGCTGTGGCAGCGCGGCTCCAGCCCGGAGCACCTGGCGGGCCTGGCCGGCACGCGCACGTACCCGCTGCGCTCGAGCTTCAGGCCGTCGTACAACATGGCGGTCAACCTGGTCGAGCAGTTCGGCCGGCACCGTTCGCGGGAGCTGCTGGAGACGTCCTTCGCGCAGTTCCAGGCGGACAAGTCGGTCGTCGGCATCTCCCGCCAGGTGCAGCGCAACGAGGAGGGTCTTGAGGGCTACAAGTCCTCCATGACCTGCCACCTCGGGGACTTCGAGGAGTACGCGCGACTGCGCCGCGAGCTGAAGGACCGTGAGAACGACCTGGCCCGGCAGGGCGCGGCACAGCGGCGCGCCGAGGCCGCCGTCGCGCTGGAGAAGCTGAAGCCCGGTGACGTGATCCACGTGCCCACCGGCAAGTACGCGGGCCTGGCGCTGGTGCTGGACCCGGGGCTGCCCGCGGGCCGTTCGAACGGCCACCGGGGCTTCGAGCACCACGACGGGCCGCGCCCGCTGGTGCTGACCGCCGAGCGGCAGGTCAAGCGGCTGGCGTCCATGGACTTCCCGGTGCCGGTCGAGCCGCTGGAGCGGATGCGGATCCCGAAGTCCTTCAACCCGCGTTCCCCGCAGTCCCGTCGGGACCTCGCGTCCGCGCTGCGCACCAAGGCCGGGCACATCCAGGCCGACCGGCACCGCAAGCGGCGCTCCCAGGCGGCCGACGACCGCGAGATCGCCCGGCTGCGGACCGAGCTGCGGGCACACCCCTGCCACGGGTGCGACGACCGTGAGGACCACGCCCGTTGGGCCGAGCGCTACCACCGGCTGCTGCGGGACACCTCGCAGCTCGAGCGGCGGATCGAGGGTCGTACGAACACCATTGCGCGGACGTTCGACCGCATCGTCGCGCTGCTGACCGAGCTCGACTATCTGCGTGCCGACGAGGTCACCGAGCACGGCAAGCGGCTCGCGCGGCTGTACGGCGAGCTGGACCTGCTCGCCAGCGAGTGCCTGCGCGAGGGCGTCTGGGAGGGGCTCGGTCCGGCCGAACTGGCGGGCTGTGTCTCGGCGTTGGTGTACGAGGCGCGCGCGGCGGACGACGCGATGGCGCCGAAGCTGCCGTCGGGGAAGGCCAAGGCCGCGCTGGGCGAGATGGTGCGGATCTGGGGGCGGCTGGACGCGCTGGAGGAGGAGTTCCGGATCACCCAGACCGAGGGTGTCGGACAGCGTGAGCCGGACCTGGGGTTCGCCTGGGCCGCGTACATGTGGGCCTCCGGGGCGGGGCTCGACGAGGTGCTGCGCGAGGCGGAGATGCCGGCGGGGGACTTCGTGCGGTGGTGCAAGCAGGTCATCGATGTGCTGGGGCAGATCGCGGCGGCGGCGCCGCAGGGGTCTTCTGTGGTGAAGAACGCGCGTAAGGCTGTTGATCTGTTGCTGCGGGGAGTTGTCGCCTACTCGTCGGTGGGGTGATCGTTGCTGCGCGGGTGCCGGTTGTCTGTGGTTGCTCGCGCAGTTCCCCGCGCCCCTTAGCGGCGTTGTTCTGAGGG
>NZ_JBHUQX010000137.1:0-21446 GCF_042674225.1 Streptomyces sp. NPDC056948 | reverse complement strand
TCGCAGATCCCCGCGACGACAACCCGGCTCCCCAGCAACGGGCCGCCTACTTCACGGGAACAGCGCGATCCCGGTCTCAGAACGCGAAGAGGCCCGAACCGTGGGCGTTCTTCACGCAGTCGTTGGAGAAGGTGCGCTCATAGGAGACGCGCTTGCCCTGCCAGACGCCGTCGACGGTGATGACCACGGGGTCGTACTGCTTGGTGCACATCACTCCGTCCCTGGCGGTCAGGGCGTCGATGTTCCCGCCGACGCCCCGTAGTTCCGTACAGGCCGAGCCGGCGGCCGGGTGCGTGCCGCTGGGCATCGGGGCACAGGTCAGGGTGACCGCGCGTTCCGGGGTCACGGCGATCGCGCTCTCACCGTGGCCCACCGTGAGAACGAGGGCCGACGGGGCGTAGAGCGCGGTGGGGGCCTGACCCGGACTGGCGAGCGCGGACCCGGTGAGGGGTCCGCAGACGGCGGTGGCCGTCAGGCCGAGGGTCATGGCCCAGCGCGCGGTGTTCCGCATTGTGTGCATCCTTCCGCTCGATTACAGGGTGTGCCGACCCGTGCTCGTTCGGTGCCGGATCGGCGAGCGCGAGTCTGCCGAGTCCACCGCCGAAACACACATCGACCCCACCGGTTTCAGTAACATTGCGTATTGAATCAGTGGCGTGAAGTTACGGAATCCGCACGGGTGAAGCCCGTAACCGCACGGTCTCCGGGGACACGATGCGGCCAGATGGCTGATTTCCGGCTGCTCGTTAATAGGCCTGAAACATTCCGATTCCGCTCTCAGCCGACCACTTCGTAGCCCCTTGTGTTCATGCTCAGGGCGAGTAATCGTCATTACATGATTACGAAAGAGCAGCGAGAGAAGCTGCGCGGCTGGTTCGCCGGCCGCCTTCCCGACGACCTCTTCGAGGAACTGACCGAGCTCACGGTCGACCGCGAGGAGATCACCGCGATCGGCCGCATCCCCGAACCCCGGCTGGCGGAGGACGCTCCGGACGCCGAACGGGAGGCGGCCCTGGAAAGCCGGGTACAGGAGTTCCGGGAGCGCACCCGCGAGGACCGGATGGCCGTGGCCCGGGAGGCCGAGCACCGGTTCGGCCGGAAGGTGTCCTGGGGTGTGGAGTGCGGTGGACGGCGCGCGCTCTTCACGCACGTGGCCGCGCCGGTGATGACGCGGCTGCGCCAGCCGGAGCGCCAGGTCCTCGACACCCTGATCGCCGGCGGCGTCGCCCGCAGCCGCAGCGACGCGCTGGCCTGGTGCGTGCGTCTGGTCCAGCGTCATACGGACGACTGGCTCGCGGAGTTGCGCGACTCCCTCGAACACGTGCAGCGGGTGCGGGCTCAGGGACCGGACGCCGAGACGGACCGCACGCCGCCCGCGGACGACGAGGAGTGACCGAGGAGTGGAGGAATCGTCCAACGACAACACCGAGAATGGATGAACCGTCCTCTGGCGTCGCCCACCCGTGATCATTTACGGTCGGCAGACCCCATGAGGACGGCATCCGCTCGCCGCCGCACACCCAGGCGTCCGGTGAGCGGCCGTCCGCCCCGCAACCGCGCCACGCCGCGCTCCACCGCCCCGTCTCCGCTGGAGCCCTCTTGTCCTCGCCGGCCGAACGCCCCGCAGACGCCGACCGTCCCGAAGACGCCGGCCGCCCCTCCCCCGCCGCGTCTCCCCCGTCCCTGACGGAGGTCGAGACCCACGGCGTCGACCTGATCCCCGACGCCGAGCGCTCCGCGACCCCGCTGGACCTGTTCCGGCTCTCCTTCGGCGGCGCCAACACCTTCTCCACCTGCGTCCTCGGCGCCTTCCCGATCCTGTTCGGCCTCTCCTTCTGGCAGGGCCTCGCGGCCACCCTCCTCGGGGTCGTGGTGGGCGCGCTGATCCTGTGTCCGATGGCGGTGTTCGGCCCCGTCAACGGCACCAACAACGCCGTCTCCTCGTCCGCGCACCTCGGCGTGCACGGCCGCGTGGTCGGCTCGTTCCTGTCCCTGCTGACGGCCGTCGCGTTCTTCTCCATCTCGGTGTGGAGCTCCGGCGACGCCCTGGTCGGCGGCGCCCACCGGCTCTTCGGGCTCGGCCGGGACGACCTGTCCTACGCCGTCGCCTACGCGCTGTTCGCGGGGCTGGTCCTCGCCGTGTGCGTGTACGGCTTCCGGTTCATGCTGTTCGTCAACAAGATCGCGGTGACCTCGGCGAGCGCCTTGTTCCTGCTCGGCGCGGTGGCGTTCGCGGGGGACTTCGACCCGTCGTACGCGGGCGCCTTCACCGACTCGGCGGACGCGGCGACGACGGATCTGTTCTGGCCGTCGTTCATCGGGGCGGCGCTGATCGTGCTGTCGAACCCGGTGTCGTTCGGGGCGTTCCTCGGCGACTGGTCGCGCTACATCCCGGCGAGCGCCCCGCGCCGGAGGGTGGTCGGGGCCGCGTTCCTGTCGCAGCTCGCGACGCTGCTGCCGTTCCTGTTCGGTCTGACGACCGCCAGCATCATCGCGGACAAGGCGCCGGAGTACGTCGATCCGGCGACCCCCGACTTCGTGGGCGGGCTGCTCGCGATCTCCCCGGGCTGGTTCTTCCTGCCGGTGTGCCTGCTGGCGCTGATCGGCGGCATGGCGACGGGCACGACGGCGCTGTACGGCACCGGGCTCGATTTCTCGTCGGTGTTCCCGAGGCTGTCCCGGGTCCAGGCGACGCTGCTGGTCGGCGCGTTGTCGATCGCGTTCATCTTCGCCGGCCGGTTCGGGCTCGACCTCGTACGCTCCATCTCGACCTTCGCCACGATGATCATCACGTGCACCACACCGTGGATGGTCGTGATGATGCTGGGCTACTGGACGCGGCGCGGCTGGTACGACCCGGAGGCGCTCCAGGTCTTCAACCGCCGTCAGCGCGGTGGCCGTTACTGGTTCGCGCGCGGCTGGAACTGGCGGGGCATGACCGCCTGGTGGGTGGCGGCGCTGCTCGGCGTGCTCTTCACCAACATCCCCGGGCAGTTCGTCGGCCCGCTCGGTGACCTGGCGGGCGGTGTCGACATCAGCCTGCCGCTGTCGCTGGTCGTGGCGGCGGTGCTGTTCCTGACACTGTTGTGGCTGTTCCCCGAGCCGCGGGCCGTGTACGGGCCCGAGGGCGCCCGGCTGGCCCGGACCGTCGAGGTGCCGGTGCCGCCGATCACGGGGCCCGGCGCCGAGGGGGCGTTGTCAGACCCCACGGCTAAGTTGTCGGCATGACCGACTTCGTACTGGTGGCGGGGACATGGCTCGGGGCGTGGGCGTGGGACGAGGTGGCGGCCGAGCTGCGCGCGGCCGGGCACGACGTGCATGCCGTGACGCTGTCGGGCCTCGCCGAGAAACAGGAACTGCCCGCGGGGCAGCAGACGCACGTCCAGGACATCGTCGACGAGGTCGAGCGGCTCGATCCGCGGGACGTCGTCCTGGTCGGGCACAGCTACGGGGGCGTCCCGGTCGGGCAGGCGGCCGAGCGGATCGGCGACCGGCTGGCCCGGGTGGTCTTCGTCGACGCCATGGTCCCGGTCGACGGCGAGTCGGCCCTCTCGGGCTGGCCGAGCGAACCGGTGCGGGAGGCGATCGCCGCGAGCGGCTTCTGGCCGCCGCAGACCGCGCCCGACTACGCGGGACAGGGTCTGACGGACGAGCAGATCGCCCGGATCGTGACCGGCTCGACCCCCCACCCGGGCGCCACGGCGACCGAGCCGGCCGTGCTGCGGGGTGACCTCGGCGAGCTCCCGGCGACGTACATCAAGTGCCTGCTCGACGGTGACGAGCCGATGCCCGTGGTGGCGGAGTTGCTCAAGAGCGACCGCTGGGAGCTGATCGAGATGGACACCGGCCACTGGCCGATGTTCTCCCGGCCGCGCGAACTGGCACGCGTCCTGCACGAGTCGGCGGCCCGACCCTGATCACTCCCGTCCTGCCTACCGGTCGGTATGGTCGGCGTACTGCGCGTTCTCAGCGACGAGAGGCGGGACGGACGCCATGGCGAAGCACTGGGCGGACTTCCAGTACGAGATCTATCTCAACGGGATGACGGGTGCCGTGCCGCGCCTGCCCACCGATCTGACCCGGCTGGAGGAACTGACCGAACAGCGGCTCGGGCCCGGCCCGGTCGGCTATGTGGCGGGCAGCGCGGGGAACGGCAGCACCGCCCGCGCCAACCGGGCGGCCCTGGAGCGTCGCCGGATCGTGCCGCGCATGCTGCGGGACGTGCACGAACGGGATCTGTCGGTCGAGGTGCTGGGCCGCGCCCTGCCCGCCCCGCTGGCGCTGGCCCCGGTCGGCGTGCTGTCGATCATGCACCCGGACGCCGAACCCGCCGCTGCCCGGGCCGCCGCCGCGCAGGGCGTGCCGTACATCCTGTCGTCCGCGTCGAGCACGCCCATGGAGCAGGTCGCCGAGGCGATGGGCGACGCGGAGCGGTGGTTCCAGCTGTACTGGCCCAAGGACCCGGAGGTGGCCCGCAGTTTCCTGGGCCGGGCGAAGGCGGCCGGGTTCAGCGTGCTCGTCGTCACCCTGGACACACCTCTGCTGTCGTGGCGGCCCCGCGATCTCGACCAGGCGTACCTGCCCTTCCTCCACGGCGTGGGCACGGCCAACTACTTCTCGGACCCGGCCTTCCAGGCGGGTCTGGCCAAGCCGGTGCACGAGGACCCGAACGCGGCCGTGATGCACTTCGTCGGCATGTTCTCCGACCCGGCCAAGTCCTGGCCGGACCTGGCGTTCCTGCGGGAGAACTGGGACGGCCCGATCGTCCTCAAAGGCGTCCTGCACCCGGACGACGCGCGGCTGGCCGCGGAGGCGGGCATGGACGGCGTCGTCGTCTCGAACCACGGCGGCCGCCAGGTGGCGGGGTCCGTGGCCGCGGCCGACGCGCTGCCCCGTGTCGTGGACGCGGTCGGCGACCGGCTCACCGTCCTCTTCGACAGCGGCGTCCGCACCGGCGACGACGTCTTCAAGGCCCTCGCGCTGGGCGCACGGGCGGTGCTCGTCGGACGCCCGTACGTCTACGGTCTCGGGCTCGACGGGCAGCCCGGCGTCGAACACGTCATCCGCTGCCTCCTGGCCGAACTCGACCTCACCCTGGCCCTGTCGGGCCACGCCACGCCTGCGACGATCGGTCCGGCCGACCTGACGGAGGCGCCGGCCTGAGGTGTGGGCGGGGGCGAGGCCGAGTTCACCGCTCGGCCGTTCAGCCGTTCGGCGCCGTCACCTGCCGTGCGGTCGGGACGTCCTCCTCCGCGATCGACAGGGAACCCGCCGCCGTGGGCACGGGCTCCGGCTGCCAGCGCTGTTCGTCGGACCGGTCGCGGACCTTGACGACGATGTCGGCGTCCGGGTCGTCGTTGGTGGAGGTGATGGCGAGCTGCTCGCCCCAGCGGGGCAGCAACTCCCCTTGCACGGTGAGGTCGTAGCGCACGTCCTCGCCCCGCTCGGCGTCCTCCTCGGCGCAGGTGCCGAGCACGACGACGCCGGCGTCCTTGTGCGAGTCCAGGCACAGCCCGGGATCGGCGACGCTGCGCAGCAGCCCGTCGTTCTCGTACGTCCACTGCTGGGTCCACGCCGTCGAGCACGAGGCCAGCTTCGCCCCCGAGCCCTCCTTCGGCAGGTCCCGGATGTCGAGGCACAGGTCGGCGCCCGCGTTGCGCAGCCGCGTCACGCCCGGGGCCGTGGGCAGCCCGGCCGTGTCCGGCGGTGTCACGGAACCACCGCCGTTGCCGCCGGCGGCGCTGTTGGAACCGGCCGGGTCGGCCTGGCCGCCGTCGTACGAGGACGCGCTGATGATGAGCACCGTCGCCAGCACCCCGGCCGACACCGCGCCGACGCCCGAGAGCAGCGCCCGGGAGGAGCGCAGCGCGTCCGGGATCCGGACGCCCGGGACCCTGCGGGCGGGCATGGGAATCCGGGACAGCAGACGGTGGCGGGCGTTCCCGGAACGCCCGCCGCGCCGGCCGCCGCGACCGCCGCGCGTGCCGTGCGAGGCCCGGCCCGGGCGCGAGTCGAGATAGCGGCGCGCGCCCCAGCCGAGTACCGCTTCGGCGATCAACGGGCCAAGACCGCCCTCGAAATGGCTCAGCTGCTCGGCCGCGTTCCGGCAGTAGCGGCACTCCGCCAGATGCTGCTGGACGTCCGGGAGCAGTGCGCCGCCCCGTCTGATCGGGACGTCGAGGAGGCGGTTGTAGAACCGGCAATCATGGGTCGGCGCGAGTTCACGATGGGCATGTACACAACCCTCGCGGAATTTGTCACGCGCCTGTTCGAGGGCGGCCGACGCGAGGTCGGTATCCATGCTCAGCAGGCCGGCGGGGACGCTTAAATGATCTGCCTCGACCTCGACATGCCAGAGCAAACACCGCGCGGCGGCGGGAAGTGCCTGGAATGCCCGCTCCGCGAGTGCCCGATTTTCGGGCGTCATGGACGTCGCCGCGCGCAGCCCCCGCCCTCCGGCCGGTTTCTGCAGCGCCGGCAGTACTGCGGATATTCGATCGTCGCCGGACCACTCGCGGATCGTGTCGCGCACGGTCACCAGAAGGACCGGGCGCAGCGCGACGGCCGAGTCGCCGAAGGCGACGCGGTTGAGGGTCCGGTGGAAGGCGGTCCCGGAGACCATGGCGGCGACCTGCGCCGACGAGGCGAGACAGATGACCGCGTAGTCGTACACCGGCTGCCAGTGCCGCGCCATCAGCAGCGCGACGGAATGGGCGGCGACCTCGCCCTCCGGGCTGCCTCTCAGCGGGGTGGCGAGTGATTCATCGGATTCCCCGGGATCCCCGCCGGGCGGGGGATACGGGGGACGAGGGGGGTGGGGGGTGGGCACTGAGATGGTTCCTTCCCACGCGCAGGTGACACACAGAAGTCCTGCCGCCGAAAAAGGAGCCCGGTTGGTGCGAACCTTTTCTGGCGCAGCGCGGGAGGTGCGAATTCACCGGCGGCGAATCGGACCCGGTCCACAAATCACGTGCGACACCCGGCCATTCCCCCCGCACGTGTGTTTCACTCTTGCACAACCCCCACACGACCAACAAGGCGCCCGTGCAACATCCGGCCCATTGACAGAAAGTCAGAAACGGGGAACGCGCGTACATCGCTCGCACCCGTTTTCGACATTTCCGTGCGCCCTGTGTGAATCGGGTCAGATCTGCCAGGACCGCAGCCGGTCCGCCGCGCCGTAGACGTCGGTCGTGTGGGACATCAGGTCGCGGGCGAGGTCGACGAGGGCGCCGTAGGGCGGGTCGATGCCGACGCCGCTGACGAACATGTACGCCACGGCCGTCGCACAGGCGAAGCGGGCGTTGGCCGTGGGCAGCGGCCGCAGCACGGCGAGGGTGTGCAGCAGCGCGGCGGCCCGCCAGGCCGGGTCGGAGTTCACCCCGAGGCGCGGCGGGTCCACGCGGTGCCGGGCGACGGCGGCGACCAGCGCGGAGAAGTCGTTGACGGTGGGCTGGTCCGGCAGGACCTCCTCATGGCGCTGCAGCAGCCAGGGCACGTCGATATGGATGACGGGTGCCATCGGTCAGGCGGCCCGCCCTTCGTCCTTCGCGGGTGGTTCGTCGTCGGGGAAGGCGGCGGCGAACTCGTCGGCGTGGGTCGCGAAGAACCTGCGGAAGGCCTCCGCGCCCTCCTGGAGCGCCCGGTGGCGCGCTATGTCGGCCGCGGCCGCCTCCCGCACGAGCGCCTTCATCGACGTACCGCGCTCCTTGGCGATCTGCCGCAGGTCCTCAAGTTCGCGGTCGCTGAACTCCACGTTGAGAGCTGGCATGCCTTCAAGGTACCGCTCGGGTACTGACTCGTAAATACGACCAGGTCAGAGAGGAAATCAGACGGTACCGGGCAGCGGATCGGCCCGGCGATGTCACATTCCGGGTCCCCTACCCGGTCTCAGTGGTGAACGCGTCTCTGGGAGGTCCACGCATGACCGAGATCACCGCACCCGGCACCGACGCCCCGGTCGACGAGGCGACCGGGGTGTTCGTCGACCATCGCGAGCTGCTGTTCGGCGTCGTCTACAACATGCTCGGCAGTGTCGCCGACACCGAGGACGTCCTGCAGGAGACCTGGCTGTCCTGGACGGCCCGCGGCGGTGGCGCACCCCTGGCCGGCGTCGACAACCCCCGCGCCTATCTCGTGCGGGCGGCGGTCAACCACGCGCTGCGCCGCCGTGCCACGATCAGCCGCAGGCGGGAGACCTACGTCGGCCAGTGGCTGCCCGAGCCTCTGGTCGCCGAGGGCGAGGCCGACACCGCCGACGGGCCCGCCCTGCGCTCCGAGTCGGTGTCGCTGGCGATGCTGGTCGTCCTGGAGTCGCTGACCCCGCTGGAGCGCGCCGTGTTCGTCCTGGGCGAGGTGTTCGGCTACCCGCACGCCGAGATCGCGGAGGTCATCGACCGCTCCCCCGCCGCCGTACGGCAGTTGGCGCACCGGGCCCGGGAGCATGTGCACGCGCGGCGGCCGCGGTACGAGGCGCATCCGCGGGTGCGGCGGGAGGCGACCGAGCGGTTCGTGCGGGCGGCGCTGGGCGGGGACATCGCCGCGCTGATGGAGGTCCTCGCGCCGGACGTCACGGCGTGGACGGACGCCGGCGGCAAACGCAAGCCGGCGAGCCTGCGCCCGGTGCACGGCCGGGACAAGGTGGCCCGCCTGCTCACATCCGGGCGCGGCGGTCCGAGCAACCCAGTCTGGCGCTACCGCCGCGTCAACGGCGACGACGCCGCCGTGCTGTTCGACGGGGACGCGCCCTTCGCCGTCCTGGTGCTGGACCTCACCCCGGAGGGCGACCGGGTGCGCGGCATCTATGTCGTGGCCAATCCGGACAAGCTCGCCCACGTGCCCAAGGAGGACGCGTGAACGACCGGGGCCGGTCCGCTCAGGTCCGGGAGCGGCAGAACTCCCGGACGGTCCGGTTGAAGGCCTCCGGGGCTTCGATGTTGCTGAGGTGCCCGATGCCCGGAAGCACGACCAGCGTGGCGTGCGGGATCGCCGCCAGGAACGGGTGGGCGACCTGCTCCACCGGGGAGCGCGTGTCGAGCTCGCCCCACAGCAGGAGCGTCGGCACCGTGATCGTGGGCAGCAGGTCGCGCTGGTCGGCCTCGGCCATGACGGTGAGCTCGGTCCGCATGCTCTGGGGGCGCGTGTCGGCCGACATCACGGACATCAGGCGTACGGCTTCGGCGGGCGGCCGGCCCGCGAACAGGCCCGGCATGGTCGGCGCGAAGTCCTCGGCCGGAACCGCGAGCAACCGCTCCGCCCCCTCGACCCGCGCCCGCACCTCCGCCGCGGACAGCGAGCCCTTCCAGCCCGCGTACGTGTCGGCGAGGAGCAGCGTCCTGACGAGATCGGAGTGGTGCCGGTAGAGCTCCAGCACGATGGTCCCGCCCCAGGACAGGCCGAGGACATGGGCCGGGCCGAGGCCCACGTCCTTGATGACCGCCGCCAGACAGCGGGCGTAGTCGGCCAGGGTGAAGGAGGGAGGTACGTCGGAGGAGCGGCCGGCCCCCGGTTCGTCCCAGGCGACCACGGTGAACGCGTCGGCCAGGTCGGCGACCTGGCCACGCCAGAGGCGGGCGTCCGTCGTGGCACCGTGCACGAGCACCAGGGGCGGGCCCGAGCCCACCCGGTCGTAGGCGACCTCGATGCCGTCTACTCGCACCGCGTGCATGTGACCAGGCTACGCGCGGGTGCCGGGGGCGTCCTGTCGGCGGACTCCCCCGGCACCGGACACGTTCCCTACCCCTGGTCCGCCACGAAGGCGGCCATCCGGGTCAGGGCGGCGTTCCAGTTGATCGTGTGCTCATTGGTCGACCAGGACTGGATGTCGTCGATGTAGCAGAACTGTCCGACGCAGCCTTGGAGTTTGCTCTGTGCGTAGGGGTCCTGGATGCTCGAGTTCGGCCCGCCGGCGAGGGTGCCCCGCGGCGGGTGGGGCAGGCCGGGGTCGAGCTGGCGGGCGTACCAGCGGCTGTGCTGGTTCCGGGAGCTGACCTCGCCGTAGCCGGTGACGTAGGAGATGTTCAGCGCGTTGCGGCCGAGGATGTAGTCCATGCTCTGCAGTGCGCCGTCCCGGTACTTCGAGGCGCCGGTGATGTCGTACGCGGTGGCGAGGACGACGGCGTTGTTGAGGACCTGGTGGCTGGAGCCCCAGTCGTACTTGTTGCCGTCCGGCGCGTAGGGCATGCCGTAGGGCTGTGCCTTCAGGGTGGCCAGGTAGCGGTCGGCGCCCTTGACGACGGACTCGCGCACCTTGTCCCGGCCGGGCAGCTTGTTCGGCACCGTCGCGAGGTCGAGCCGGCCCGCCGCCCCGGTGCGGGCCCAGTCGAAGCCGAGGGGCTTGAAGATGTCGGCCGTGTGGACCGGGGACTTCAGGACGTACTCCTCGAACTGCTTCTCCCCCGTGCTGAGATACAGCTCGGCCGCCGCCCAGTAGAAGTCGTCGGTCACGTCGCTGTCGGGGTAGGCGCCGCCGCCGACGCCGTCGCTCTCGGAGGCGTAGCGGTCGGGGTGGGCGAGCGCCGCCGACCAGGCCTTGCGGGCGGCCGCCAGGGTCTGGTCGGCGAACGCCTTGTCGTAGGACCGGTACAGGCGGGCCGCCTGCGCGGCCGTGGCCGCCAGGTTCAGGGTGGCCGCGGTGGACGGCGGGTGCAGTTCACGCTTCTGCGGGTCGTCGCTCGGCAGCAACGGCAGTCCGGTCCACTGCTCGTCGTGCGTCTTGTGGTGGGCCATGCCGGCCAGCGGCTTCCCGGCGGGCACCTGCATCTTCAGCAGGAACTCCAGCTCCCAGCGGGCCTCGTCGAGGATGTCCGGGACCTTGTTGCCGCTCTCGGGGATGGCGAGCGTGCCGTCGCCGAGCTTGTCGGCGTCGCCGGTGCGGGCGTGCAGCGCGCGTTCGTGGGTGCTCAGCACCTCCCAGGTGGAGATGCCGCCGTTGACGACGTACTTGCCGTGGTCGCCGGCGTCGTACCAGCCGCCGCTGACGTCGAGCGAGTAGTCGCACACGCCGGGCCGGCACGGCACGGCGCTGTCGCCCTGGTTGGGGGCCACTCCCACGTGACCGGCCCGGCGGCCGTACCCGGGCCGCAGGTCCTCCCGGATCTCGATGCCGCTGCGCTGGGTGTAGTAGTACTTCGCCGAGTCCAGCCGGAGCCGCTCCCAGACGCTCGCGTCGACGTCGAAGGGGCGGCTGGTCTCGCCGTCGGCGACCAGGGTGAAGCCGGTGCCCTTCGTGCGGTACGCGCCGAAGTCGATCGAGTGGACGTTCTGCCCGGACGAGGCGTCGACCCCGCGCGGCACGGTCGTGCCCCGGGCGACCGCGGCACCGCGGGCGTTCTTCAGCTCCCAGGGCAGCTTCGCCGTGGCATCGGTGACCAGGGTGGCGTTCTTCGGCCCGGCGGGCAGATAGGCGACCTGGTTGACGCGGACCCGGGGGCCGGTGTCGGGCTCGTACGGCTCCGGCGCGACACCGCCCAGCAGCGAGACGTCGTCCATGCAGAAGCGCCAGGCGTCCGCGCTGCCGCCGAGCTGGAAGCCGACCTGGCCCTGGGCGGTGTCGACGGGCGAGGTGAAGGTGTAGGAGTAGCGGTCGCCGGAGACGCTGAGCTGCGGTGTCACCTCGTAGTAGGTGTCGTACGGGGACACCGACAGGCCCACGATCGCCCGCACCACGTGTCCGGCGGGCGTGCCGGTCGCACTGAACGAGAAGCGGTACGACTCCCCCTTCACCAGGGTGATGTCGTTCTGTCCGACGGCGGCGTCCCAGCGGTTGGCGGTGCCGCCGGGTACGTCGGCGCAGAGCCGGCCGTCGGACAGGCCCCCGGTGACGTTGCTGGTCGTCCACCAGGGGGCGGTGGTGGTGTCGAAGGTGCCGTTCTTGACCTGTTCGACCTCTTCGGCCCCGGCCGGTGCGGAGGGCAGCGCGGTGAGCGCGGTCGCAAGGAGTGCCGTCAGGGACAGCAGGGCGGTTCTGCGTCGTTTCACGTCTGGGCTCCTCTGGAGAGGTGCGGGTGGCGCTCGTCGTGGGAGCGCTCCCAGATGCGGATGCCCGCCATGGTTGTGGCTGATGTGACACCCCGTCAACGGTCCGGACGGGACTGGCTGTCCGCCGCCCGTCCGGACCGGTGCGGCCTAGGCCGTGTCCAGCCGGCTGATGCGCATCGCGCCCCGCGCCTCGCCGGGGTGGCGGCTCGTCAGGGTGAGCCGGATCCGGGAACCGCGGACGGCCTTGAAGGTGATCGCGGTGGGGGCGTCGGAGGCGGTGGCCCAGTCGATCGCGGTGTCCCGCACGGCCCGCCACGCCCGGCCGTCCCACACCGCCGCCTCGATCGCCGCGGGCAGGCTGTGGGTGGCGTCCACCGTGAAGAAGACGTCCACCCGGTCGAAGCCGCGGGTGCGCCCGTGGTCGACCGAGACCCAGTCCTCGCCGCGGGCCCCGTCGAAGGCGGGCAGCAGGGCCGTGGCCTGCTTGAAGAAGCCGTTGGACCAGCCGGTGGCCGGATCGCCGTCGAGCATGGCGGCGGGCAGGGTGTCCGGGCGGCCGGAGTAACTGGCCTCCGCGTGCGGGTAGTCCAGGGGAGCCGGATGCTCGGGCCCGAAGGCGGGCGGGGTCGTCTCGGCCCGGTCCCGGGCCGGGGTGGCGCGTACGGTCGCCGTGCCGGTGCGCAGACCGTCGGCGCGGGCCGTCACCTTCACCGTGCCCGTCCTCGTGCCGGAGCGGACGATGGCGAGGGCCTTGCCGTGGTAGGCGGTGCGGGTGCTCGCCTGGTAGCGCTCGGCGCTCTCCTGCCGGCCGTTGTCGAGCCCGGCCAGGGAGCCGCCCGCCACCTCGAAGGAGATCAGGTGCTCCGCGCCGGGCACCACGACACCGCGCCGGTCGACCACCTCGGCGGTCACGAAGACCAGCGAACGGCCGTCCGCGGCGGTGGACTCGCGGTCCGGTGTCAGGCGTATCGCGTGCGGGGCGCCGGCGGTGCGCAGCACATCGGTGGCGACCGTCTTGCCGTCCTTGCGCGCGACGGCCTTCAGCTCGCCCGGCTCGTAGGGCACCTTCCACGTCAGGTGCAGCTTTCCGGCACTGCCGTTCGGGCTGGTGTAGCTGCCGGGATAGGGGCCGTCGGTGAAGGTCTTGTCGTCGCCGGTCGCCTCGGTGGTCTCCAGGTACGCGCGGCCGTCGACGGTCTTCTTGGTGTCGAACCGCCGTACGCCCAGCGACTTTCCGTTGAGGAACAGCTCGACGGTGTCGACGTTGGCGTACGCCCAGACCTCGACCGTGTCGCCCTCGGCGTGGTTCCAGGTCATCGGGAGCAGGTGGACCATCGGCCGCTCGGTCCACTGGCTCCGGAAGAGGTGGTACATGTCCTTCGGGAAACCGGCGGTGTCGACCGCCCCGAAGAAGGAGGCCTTGACCGGGAAGACGTCGTACGGCGTGGGCTCGCCGATGTAGTCGATGCCCGACCACAGGAACTGCCCGGCGAACCACTTACGGTCCCGGTCCTTCTTGTGGCCGTACTCGCCGCTCATGGTCCAGGAGGCGAGGTTGTTGTCGTACGAGGAGGTCGCGCGCCGGCCCGGCGTGTAGTCCTCGCCGGTGTTGAGGTGCTCGGGCTCCTGGTAGGCGCCGCGCGTGGAGGTCTCCGAGGACGACTCCGACTCGAACAGGAACAGCTTGGGATAGCGGGCGTGCAGGGCGTCCACCGACTTGGCGGTGTTGTAGTTGAGGCCGAGGCCGTCGATCTTGGCGAGGATGAGATCGCCGGGAGAGCCCGGGGCGGGCACGCTGCGGTGCCGGTGGGAGCCGATCACGATCGGGCGGCTGACGTCGTAGGCCTTGATGGCGGCGATGAGCCGGTCGGCCATGGCGAGTCCGGCGGTGGAGGTGAACTCGGTGACCTCGTTGCCGATGGACCACATCAGGACGGCGGGCGAGTTGCGGGCGGCCAGGACCATCTCCGCGATGTCCTTGTCGGCCCACTCGTCGAAGAAACGGCCGTAGTCGTACCGCGTCTTGGGGCTCTTCCAGCAGTCGAACGCCTCCACCAGCATGACGATGCCGAGTTCCTCGCAGACCTCGATCATCTCCGGGGAGGGCGGGTTGTGGGAGGTGCGGAAGGCGTTGACGCCCATCGACCTCATGATGAGCAACTGCCGGCGGATGGCGTCCTTGCTGACGGCGGCGCCGAGGGCGCCCAGGTCGTGGTGGAGGTCGACGCCCTTGAGCTTGTGGTGGCTGCCGTTGAGGAAGAAGCCCTCGTCCGGGTCGAAGCGGAAGGTGCGGAAGCCGAAGGGCGTGCGGTAGGTGTCGGTGGTCCGGCCGCCGACGCGCAGTTCGGTGTGCAGGGTGTAGCGGTGCGGGGCCGCGATGTCCCACAGCTCGGGTCGCCGGACGGTGAGTTCGTGGGTCTCGGTCTGCTCGTCGGTGACGGCGACCGTGGAGGAGGTACGGGCGACCGTCCGGCCCTTCCGGTCGACGATCCGGGAGACGACCTCGACGTCCGCGCCCGCGCCCGACGCGTCGACGACCGAGGTGTCGATCCGTACGACGGCCCGCTCGGCGGAGATCTCGGGCGTGCGGACGCGGGTGCCCCAGCGGGCCACGTGCACCGGCTCGGTGATCACCAGGCGGGCCTCGCGGTAGATGCCGCTGCCCGAGTACCAGCGGCTGCTGGGGAGCCGGTTCTGGACCTTGACCGCGATCACGTTCTCGGTGGTGCCGTCGGTGTGCACCAGATCGGTGAGGTCGAAGGCGAAGCCGGTGTAGCCGTAGGGGTGGCGACCGGCCTCCTCGCCGTTGCAGTAGACGTGGGAGTCCATGTAGACGCCGTCGAACTCCACCGAGATCCGCTTGCCGGCGAGGGCGGGCGGCAGGGTGAAGGCGAGGCGGTACCAGCCGAGGCCGCCGGGCAGGAAGCCGGTGCCGCTGGTGGTGCCGTGCTCGGTGGTGGGGGCCTGCTCGATGCTCCAGTCGTGCGGGACGGCGACCTCGCGCCACCGGGAGTCGTCGTAGCCGGGAAGCGCGGCGTCGGCGTAGGCGCCGGTCGGGTCGGTGATGCCGCCCGGGTTGACCAGCGCGAAGCGCCAGCCGTCGCGCAGGGCGACGGTGCTGCGGCCGGACGCGCCGCGCGCCTCCTCGGCCGCCCACGCCTCCGGGGCACCGAGCAGTGCTCCGGCCGCGGGCGCGGCCGCGGAGGCGAGCAGGACCGATCTGCGCGTGACCGACATGGAGGCTCTCCCTCATTAAGGCCCAGAAGTACTCACAACTGATCGCGAACAAACAGATTCTGTCGAGGTGTCACACAGGGCCGTCAAGGGTGCGGCAACATCCTTCTGTCCCAGGCGCCACATCGGCCGGAATCACGCCTCGGCCCCGCACGGCCGGGCGCTGCCGGGGTTACCGGTTCACGTCGGGCGCCTACGGACTAGGCTGGAACTCAAGCGACCTCTCTGATCACTGTGAGTGTCCGTATGGAGTGGCGACGATGATCCCGGACGAGCCGTTGGACGATGGCGGGGCCGCCCGTGCCGTCATCGCCGCCGACGGAACGCTCACCGGGTGGAACGAAGGTGCCCGCCGTCTCCTGGGCCACACGTCCGCCGAGGTCCTGGGCCGCCCGGCCGCCGAGCTGCTGGCCGACGAAGCGGACGCGCCGCCCGCGCCCCACGATGCCCGCTGGAGCGGCATGCTCGCGCTGCGTCACCGCGACGGCCGTACGGTGTCCGTGTGGGTGCTCGCCCACCGCAGACCGCCGGAGGGCGAGACGGCCGAGTGGTTCGCGGTGTCCCCGCCGGAGGCCGCCGGTGCCGACCTGGCGGACGACCCGCTGGTGCGGGCGGCCCTCACCCAGTCACCCTGCGCCACGATGATCTTCGACGAGGAGCTGAGGCTGCGCGGCGTCAACGACGCCATGGCGGACCTCCTCGGAATGCCCGCCGACCGCCTGCGGGGGCTGAGACCCACCGACGTCGGCAGCCGGCCGCAGAACACCGAGCTCGAGGAGAATCTGCGCCGGGTGCTGAGCACCGGCCGGCGGCAGGACATGCAGACGTACATGAAGGCCAGCGGCGAGACCCGGGGCGCGCACGCCTGGCTGGCCCGCATCGCACCGCTCACCGACGCGTCGGGCCGGGTGCGGGGCGTGTGCGTGACCGCCCACGACTTCAGCGACCAGTACCGGTCACGGGAGCGGCTGCAACTGGTCAACGAGGCGAGCGTGCGCATCGGCACCACCCTCGACGTCACCCGTACGGCCCAGGAGCTGGCGGACGTGTGCGTCCCGGCGCTCGCCGACTTCGTCAGTGTCGACCTGCTCGACACCCGGGAGCACGGCGGCGAGTCCGCGGGGCCCTCCGGCCCACCGGTGAGTCTGCGCCGGGCCGCCCACCAGTCGGTCAACTCGGGCAGCCCCGAGGCCGTCACCAAGCCGGGACAGGTGGAGCTGTACCCGGCCTCCTCCCCGCAGGCCGCCTCGCTGATCGCCGGCCACGCGGTGGTGGCCTCGGGTTCGGAGGACGACCTCGAACGGTGGCTCTCCTGGGACCCGGTGCGTTTCCGTCGGGTCCGCGAGTACGGCATCCACTCCACGATGTCCGTCCCGCTCCAGGCCAGGGGCACGATCCTCGGGGTAGCGGTATTCACCCGCTTTCGGCGCCCCGAGAACTTCACGGACGACGATGTGCTGCTGGCCGAGGAGGTCACGGCCCGGGCAGCCGTCTGCATCGACAACGCGCGCCGCTACTCCCGCGAGCGGGAGACGACGCTCACGCTGCAGCGCAGTCTGCTGCCCCGCCACCTGCCGCGCACCGCCGCGGTGGAGGCGGCCTCCCGCTATCTGCCGGCCACCCGCTCCGGTGTGGGCGGCGACTGGTTCGACGTGATCCCGCTGTCGGGGATGCGGGTCGCCATGGTCGTCGGGGACGTCGTCGGCCACGGCATCCAGGCCTCGGCCACCATGGGCCGGCTGCGCACCGCCGTCCGCACCCTCGCCGACATCGACCTGGCCCCCGACGAACTGCTCACCCACCTCGACGACCTGGTCGTCCGGCTGTCCCAGGAGTCCGGCGGCGAAGAGGCGGCCGGCACCGGGGAGGTCGGCGCGACCTGCCTCTACGCGGTGTACGACCCGGTGTCGCGGCGCTGCACCCTGGCCCGGGCCGGGCACCCGCAGCCCTTCCTGGTCCCGCCGGACGGCCCGGCCCGGCAGCTCGACCTGCCCTCCGGTCCCCCGCTCGGTGTCGGGGGGCTGCCGTTCGAGAGCGCCGAGGTGGAGCTGCGGGAGGGCAGTGTCCTGGCGTTCCACACGGACGGGCTGCTCGCGAGCCGTGAACGGGACGGCGACACGAGCCAGCGGATGCTCCGCGAGGCACTGTCGGCCCCCGCCGGCTCGCTGGACGAGGTCTGCGACCGCGTGCTGCAGGCGCTGCTCCCCTCGGGCGGCTCCGCCGACGACGTGGCCCTGCTGCTGGCCCGCACCCGGGGTCTGCCGTCCTCCCAGGTGGCGACCTGGGACATCCCCGCCGATCCGGCGCTGGTGGCCCCCATCCGCAAGCAGGTCGTCGACCAGCTCGATCGCTGGGGGCTGACCGAGGCCACGTTCACCGCGGAGCTGGTGGTGAGCGAGCTGGTCACCAACGCCATCCGCTACGGCGCCAAGCCCATCCGGCTGCGGCTGATCCACGACGCGGGCACGCTGATCTGTGAGGTGTCCGACACCAACCACACGGCCCCGCACCTGCGCCGGGCCAAGACCTGGGACGAGGGCGGCCGCGGTCTGCTCCTGGTCGCCCAGCTCACCCAGCGCTGGGGCAGCAGGCACACCCCCGACGGCAAGACGATCTGGGCTGAGCTGACGATGCTCGACGCGATGTGAGCGTTCTTACCGGAGCCTGGTTTCATGGGCGGGCACCGCCTGAAACACGCCCCGGAGGACTCCGCCCTGAACACCCCGCTCGCCGAAGTCCTGTCCGTGGCGCTGCTGGCCGCGGTGCTCGTCTGGGCCGTCGTCCGTCCGAAGGGGCTGCCCGAGGCCGTACTGGCGGTTCCGGCAGCCGGGCTCGCGGTCGCCGTCGGGGTGATCTCCCCCACTCACGCGTGGGAGGAGATCCAGCGGCTGGGACCCGTGGTCGGATTCCTCGCGGCCGTGCTGGTGCTCGCCCACTTCTGCGACGTCGAGGGACTGTTCACGGCGTGCGGGGCGTGGATGGCCCGCTGGGCGGCGGGGCGTCCCGGGCGGCTGCTGACCGCGGTGTTCGCACTGGCCTCCGTCATCACGGCCGTGCTCAGCCTGGACGCCACGGTCGTCCTGCTGACACCGGTCGTGCTCGCCACCGCCACCAGGATGGGCGTCCAGGCCCGGCCCCACCTCTACGCGTGCGCGCATCTGTCGAACACCGCCTCACTCCTGCTGCCGGTCTCCAACCTGACCAACCTCCTCGCCTTCACGGCGAGCGGGCTGAGCTTCACCCGGTTCACGGCCCTGATGGCCCTGCCCTGGCTGGTCGCCATCGGTGCCGAGTACTTGATCTTCCGGCGCTTCTTCGCCCGGGAACTGGCCGCTCCTCTCCCCGCCGTCGAACCCGGGCGGCCTCCCGAGCTGCCGCTGTTCGCCCTGGTCACGGTGGGCTGCACACTGGCCGGGTTCGTCGTGGCCTCCGCCGTCGGGGTCGCACCGGCGTGGGCCGCGCTGGCGGGTGCGCTGGTGCTGGCCGGGCGGGCGCTGCTGCGGCGGCGGGCCACCCCGCTGACGGTGGTGCGCTCCGCGTCCCCGGCCTTCCTGGCGTTCGTGCTCGCGCTCGGCGTCGTCGTGCGCGCGGTCGTCGACAACGGGCTCGCCGACGCGCTCCACCGTGTGCTGCCCGACGGCTCGGGCCTGCTCGCGCTGCTGGGCGTGGCCGCGCTGGCCGCCGTCCTGGCGAACCTCATCAACAACCTGCCCGCGGTGCTGGTGCTGCTGCCGCTGACCGCCGGGGCCGGTCCCGGTGCCGTGCTGGCGGTGCTGCTCGGGGTGAACATCGGCCCCAACCTGACCTACGCCGGATCGCTGGCGACCCTGCTGTGGCGGCGGATCGTGCAACAGCACGGGCACCGCGTCGAGCTCGGGGAGTTCACCCGGCTCGGGCTGCTCGCGGTACCCGCCACGCTGGTGCCGGCCGTGGTGGCGCTGTGGCTGTCGCTGGGGGTCGTCGGGGGCTGAGTCGCGCCCGGTCAGCGGCCGCGACCGCCGTACCCATAGCCGTAGCCGGGGTAGCCGTGGTCGCCGTTCCCGGAGCAGTAGTAGCCGTAGTAGCCGTAGTAGTGGCACGTGGTGCTGGGCGACGGGCTCGGGGGCGCCGGCCGGGACGTCGACGGAGTGGCGGTCGGGGTGGGGGTCGGCTCGGCTGTCCTCGTCGGTGTGGGGGTGGGGGTCGGGGTGGGCGCGGGCCGCGGCACCGGAGCGGCGGCTTCCCAGTTGACGACCTCCATCTGGAGATCGGTCTTGGAGGTGTCGATCACCCAGCGCTGGACCTCGTCGTCCGCCCGGGTCTTGAGGACCAGGGCCCCCGACCCGTCGGTCGCGGCCGGGGCCAGGGCGAGCTCCTGGTCCCGGCGGGGCACCAGCGCGCCCTGGAGGATGAAGTCGTAGCTGATGTCCTTGGCGTCGGGCCGGGACGGGCCCGTGCAAGGGGCCAGCCGCACCGAATAGCCGAGTCGCGAGTCCAGGCACAGGTCGGGGGCGGCACCGTTGCGCAGCAGCCCGTCGGTCTCGTACGTCCACTGCTGGGCGGGGGCCGAGGAGCAGGTGGTGAGTTCTGCCTCCGCGTTCTCGACGGCCTTCTTGCCGTCGATGCCGACGCACAGGCCCGAGGCGACGTTGTGCAGCCGGCCGCGCAGCGCGCCCTTGCGTGCCTCGCCCGCCCCGATCCAGGACGGGTCACCGGTCGGCTCGGCCGCGCCCGGGTCGGATGCCTCGGAGGGCCGGTCCGCCCCGGCCGGCGGGGCGACGTCGCCGGAGTTGCCGATGGACCACAGGACCAGCGGGAGGACGACCAGGCCGCTGACGGTCAGGATGCCCACGGTGAGGTTACGGCGGCGGGCGGCACGGCGGGCCGCCTTGTGGGCGGATCTGCGGGAGGCGGTGCGGGGTCCCACGGCGTCCGGGCCGGGGACCGTTCCACCGGCCGATGCGGGCGCGTCGGGTGGGACGGCGGGGAATGCCTCATGGGCGTGGACCATGGCCTGCGCCTGGTCCTGCGTCTGTTCCTGCATCCGGGCCGGGACCTGCGGTGGGGCCCCCGCTTCCCCTCCGGCTGCGGGAGCGGGTCGCGCGGCCACCGGGTCGACGGGGTCGGTGAACGACTCTCCGACCGCGCCGGCGAGGAGGACGGGGTCCGGGAACGCCGCACGCGCGGCACCGGCCGGTTCCGTGCCGGCCGTGTCCCCGGGAACGCTCTCCGGGAGGGCCTCCGCGGCACTGTGCGACGCGCTCTCCACGTAGTCCTGCCCGCCCCAGCCCAGCACCGCCTCCGCCAGGGCGACGCCGAGCCCGTGGTTGAACCGGTCGAGCTGGTCCGCGGTGGCACTGCAGTGCCCGCATCCCTCGATATGCGCGCGTAGATCGGGGTCGATGTCGAGGGCGCCACGTCTGTACGTCACGTCGAGCAGGCGCAGATAGCGCCGGCATTCCTCGTCGGGGGCGAGTTCGCGGTGCAGCTGGAGGCACTCCTCGCGCATCCGGTCACGGGCCCGGCCCAGTTCGACGCGTGCGCCCTCCTCGTCGAGGCCGAGCAATCCGGCGGGAGCCGCGAGCGGTTCGGCCTCGACCTCGACGTGCCACAGCAGGCAGCGGGCCGACTGGGGCAGCCGCTGAAAGGCCCCGGACAGCAGGCGCCGGTGCTGCGGCGGCAGCAGCCGGGCGGCCGGCCGCTCCCCGTCACCGGCCTCGGACCACAGATCCGGGTGGAGCATGTCGCGTCGGTGGTCGGTGGCCCACTCGGCCGCGATCCGCCGCACGGTGACGAGCAGTTGGGGCCGCCAGGCGGATGTCGGGCCGTTCTGGCGCAGGCTTTCGCCGAAGAGCCGGGTGAAGGCGGCGGTGGTGAGCATTCCGGCGAAATGCGGACCGCCGGTGCACAGCCGGGCGTAGGCGAAAGCCGCCTCCCAGTGCCGGTCCAGCAGCTCGCCGACGGGATGAAGCGCGGGCGTGGCGCCCGTCCACTTCCTGAGCTCGGCGCTCAGTTGCTCGTCCGTCGGGCCGAACCTTCGGGCCGGGGCCGGGGAATTCGACGGACTTGCGTCGTTCACGGCTGCATTCCTCTCAAGGACATGCGGAATAAAGTCCATACCAAGGGGTATGCGGCACGGCGGCCTCGCGCATACGAAAGAACGGCGTGCTGTCCGCACGCCGACAGGGCACACCTTTGCACAGCTCAGCGACAGGGAACAAGGGATCTCGCGGTTTCGTGCATTACGTAGGCGC
>NZ_JBHUQX010000136.1:0-21485 GCF_042674225.1 Streptomyces sp. NPDC056948 | reverse complement strand
ACGTCCAGGGCGAGCATCGGGTGCTCCAGGAACGTCCAGGCGCCGGAGGCGGCCGCTTCCGCCGTCGCCTCACGCAGCGCGAGCGCCGTACGGGCCGTGCGGCCCTCGGGTCCGACCGCCGTCAGATCCGGCGTACGGGCCCGGCCCGGCACCGGCTCCGGGCCGCCGCCCACGCGCTCGTGCACGAGCCGGAGCAGTTCCGTGCCCCCGTCGGCCTGTCCGGCCTGAGCCGCCGGACAGGCCCCGAAACGTTTCCCTACACGTGTCAGCAGACACGTGTCAGTCGAACGCCGAAGCACAAGTAGTGGGCCGAGCCCGCCCCGGATCCAGCGCGTTGGCCACCTCGTGGAAGGCGATCCGGTCCAACAGTCCGATGGCCACATGCTCGGAGAGATCGACGGGGCACAGGTCCTGGAGCAGGACGTTGCGCACGTCCGGCCCGCTCAGGTACTGGCTGCGCCACGGCGTGACCACCTCGTCGTACTTGGTGGCGATGACGGTGTAACGCACGCCGGGCACGGTGTCGCCGCCTGCGTTCAGCCGCTTGAGGAAGTCGGAGCCGACGACCTGGTCGGCGAGGGCGGGAGTGTTCTTCGCCAACAGGTCCGCGGCGCCCGGGAAGTAGGGCAGCAGGTTGGTGAGGCCGCTCAGCGTCGTGCCGTGGTTGGAGGGCGCGATGCCGACCAGGGCGTTCACCTTGGCCGCTCCGCCGAGGAACCGCAGGTAGTAGCGGGGCATCATGCCGCCCTGCGAGTGTCCGACGACGTCGGTCTCGGCGGCGCCGGTCGCGGCGAGCACCTTGTCGACGAACGCCTGCAACTGTCCGGCGGACTTCTCGACGGGCCCGAGGCCGTGGAAGAAGGGGACGCCCTCGAGCTGGCCGTAGTCGAGGGAGAAGACGCAGTAGCCCCGGACCTTCAGATAGGGGGCGAGGCCCAGCCAGTTGTCGACGGAGTTCCCGAGGGTGCCGTGGACCAGGACGACGGGGCGGGGATGGGCGGCGGACGGCTTGCAGGAGTAGTCGTTCCAGCCGGCGCCGGGGGCGGCGGCGGCCTGGGCGGTGGTGGCGGGGACGGTGACGGCCGCGGCGGTCAGCAGCAGCGCGGCCAGGGGTCTGAGCACTCGTTTCCAGGGCAGCATCGAGTGATCTCCTTGCGGGTCAAGGGAGGTGCGACGGCACGACGCCTGTGATCCGGATCACGAGGATGCTGTTCACTCGTCAAGTTACGAGCGAGTAGCCAACCTGGGAAGTTACGCGTCAGTAAAAACTTCCAGCGGTAACCGGCGCCGACCGCCCCGCCCGCCGCCCCCTCACCAGGCGGGCCGCACAGGACCCTGGGGCGCGATCCGCAGCAACTGCTCCCGCAACACCCGCACTTCCCCCTCCCCCAGCACCGCGCCCCACTCCCGCACCGCCTCCGCGGCCGCCTCCTCGGCCGCCCGGGTACAGGCCCACCCCCGCGCGGTCAGCACCACCAGCCGCGCCCGCGCGTCCTCGGGGTGCGCCCGCCGCTCGGCGTACCCCTTGCGCACCATCTCGTCGACGAGCTGACTGGCGGCCTGCTTGGTCACCCCGAGATGGACGGCGAGGTCGGTGACCATCGCGCCGTCCGGAGCGAGCCGGGCGAAGGCGAAACCGTGCGCGGGCCGCAGCCCCTCGAAGCCGCGCGCGACGACACCCTCGTGGATGCGCTGTGTGAGCCCGCCGGCGGCGGCGAGCAGGGCGGCGGACAGGGCCATGGCCTCGGAGTTCTGCACGCATGCATTGAAACACCCTTGACGTGACGGTCAAGCAGCTTGACCATATAGTCAAGCTACTTGACCACTTACTCGACCGGAGGCAGCCATGCCCGTCATCCGCTCCTCGGAAGCCGTCACCCACGAGATCCACGGCGCCCGTTTCGTCTCGTACGCCACACCGCTGAGCGGGAGCAAGGAGTTGTGCGCCTGGCGCGGTGAGATTCCCGCCGGCCTCAAGGCCCCGGCGCACACGGTCAGCCGGGAGGAGATCTTCCATCTGCTCGACGGCGAGCTGCTGATCACCCTCGACGGCCGCACCGACCGGGTCACGGCGGGCGACACGGTGATCATCAACCCCGGTGCCACCCTGACCGTGGAGAACCCGACCGGACGGACCGCGTACTCCTGGGTCACCACGTCCATCGGCTTGGAGGCACGCCTGGCCGACGGCACCCGCATCGCGCCGCCATGGGCCAACTGACGTCACGCAGGGGGACCTACGCCGCCAGCCCCCCGGGCATCACCGCCCGCGGCCCGAACTTCGCTCGCGCGCGGTCCGCGACCTCCTCGATACGGCGGACCCGCTCGTCCGCGGGATCGAAGGTCAGCTGGTAGGAGGCCTGGTCGGCGGGGTCGAGCCCCTCGGCGCGCAGGACGATCGCGCGCACCCGGGCGCGCTGCAGACCGAGCGCCTCGTACATGCCGTACGCGGTCCTGGTCAGCGCCGGTGAGTGCGCGGTCGGCTCGGTCAGGGTGCGACTGCGGGTGGTGGCCGACCGGTCGGCGTAGCGCACGGTGAGAGTGAGCGTGCGGCAGACCTTGTCCAGGGCGCGCAGCCGGGCGCCGATCTCCTCGGCGGCCGACAGCAGCGCCCGGCGGTGCCGGTCCGGGTCCAGTTCGTCGCGCTCGAAGGGGCGTTCCGTGGCGAGCGAGCGGGAGACGGCGTTCGGGACGACCCGGCCGCGGTCGACGCCGTTCGCCTTCTCGTGCAGCTCGCGGCCGGCCTTCGCCCCGACCAGCCGCTGGAGCGTGGACAGCGGCGCGGCGGCGACCAGGCCGAGGGTGTCGAGGCCGTAGTCGCCCAGCGTACGGGCGGTCTTGGTGCCGACGCCGGGCAGCGCGGCGACGGGCTTGACCGCGAGGAACTCCGCGATGGCGTCCCGCCCCTCGGGCACCTCGGACGTCACCCCGAGCACGGCGTCGCCCAGCGCGACCCGGGCCAGCATCGGCCCGGGCCCGGCGCCGATCACACAGTCGACGCCGTACAGCGCGAGCGACCGCACCCGGATCACCGAGGCCAGTTCGACGGCGTCCCGCCCGAAGTACCGCTCGGCGCCCCGCAGGTCGGCCAGCGCCCCGTCCGGCGGCAGGGCCTGGACGACGGGCGTGAACTCCTCGAGCATCCCGAGCAGCCGGGGCAACTCGGCCTCGCGCGTCGGAGGCAGCTGGAAACGTACGCAGAGGATGGTCATCCCGCACTCCCCGGACTCTGGTGCCACAACTTCCGTCCCACCGCGGGCCCTTCGCCTGCGGGACGCAGATCGGCCCAGGGGTGCATCTCGTACCCCGTGGGCATGCGGATCTTCCGCTGCTCCATCGGATCCTGGTCAGCGGAGTCCGCCGGTTCGGGCGCCCCCTCACCGTCGTCACCGGAATCGCCGGCGCCGGCCAGCCGGGCCGCGACGCCCTCAAGGCCCTCCTCCCGGCGCACCTCCAGCAGTGCCGCGAGGTTCCAGGCGGCGGCGCCCACCACGCTGAGGCTGCGCGGGCCGCGCCGCTGCACCACCCCGCGCACCAGCAGCAGCCAGGAGTGGAAGACGGTGTGGGCGCAGGCGTCGTGGGAGTCGTCGAAGAAGGCGAGGTCGACCAGGCCCGTGCCGTCGTCCAGGGTGGAGAAGATGACCCGCTTGCCGGACCGGATCGGCGGGGTCTGGGTGGCCGCCTTGGCGCCCGCGACCAGCACCGTCTCCCCGTGCCGCGCCTCACGCAGCCGCCGCGCCGAGACCACGCCCAGCTCGTCGAGGAACTGCCGGTGGTCGTCCATCAGATGGCGCGAGGCGTCCATGGACAGCACGCCCAGCTCGGCACTGAGCCGCTCCGACGAGGTGAGGTCGGGCAGCCCGGCCGGGGCGGTCTTCCGCCCTCCGGCCATCGGAAGCTGGCCACCGCCCGCGCCCCGCGCGCCCCGGTGCAGCTCGGTCAGATGCAGTTGCAGATCACGGCGGTTGGCACCGAACGCGTCCAGCGCCCCCACCTGCGCGAGCCGCTGGGCCAGCGGGCGGCTGGGCCGGCCCCGCTCCCAGAAGTCGACCAGCGAGGCGTACGGCTGTCCCTCGGCGATCCGCGCCGCCTCGGCCTCGCTGATGCCGTGCACATCGGAGAGAGCCAGCCGCAGCCCCCAACTACCGGACACCAGTTCGATACGGTGTGCGATCCCCGACGCGTTCACATCCAACGGCAGCACCGGAACTCCCCGCCGCCGCGCGTCCGCCAGCAGCAGCCGCTTCGGATACATCCCGGGATCATGCGTCAGCAGCCCGGCATAGAAAGCGGCAGGATGATGCGCTTTCAGCCACGCCGACTGGTACGTCGGCACGGCGAAGGCGACCGCGTGCGCCTTGCAGAAGCCGTACGACCCGAAGGCCTCGACGATCTCCCAGGTCCGCTGAATCGTTTCCGCGTCATAGCCCCGGGCCGCCGCGTGCTGCGCGAACCACACCTTGATCCGCCCCTGCGACTCCGGGTCCGACAACCCCCGCCGCACCCGGTCCGCTTCACCACGCCCGCACCTGGTCATGATGTCGACGATGTCGACGATCTGCTCATGGAAGACGACGACCCCGTACGTCTCCTTCAGCGGCCCTTCCAGATCCGGATGCGGATAACGGATCGGCGCCCGCCCGTGCCGTGCCTCGATGAACGGCCGCACCATGTCGGCGGCGACCGGCCCGGGCCGGAACAGCGAGATGTCGACGACGAGATCGTGGAACGTGGCCGGCTGGAGCCGCCCGACCAGGTCCCGCTGCCCCGGCGACTCGATCTGGAAGCACCCGAGCGTCTCGGCGGACCGCACCAGCCGGTACGTCTCCGGATCCCCCGGCGGCACGGCGTCCAGATCGACCCGGACACCCGACACCCGCTCCACCTCCGCCACCGCGTGCGCCATCGCCGACTGCATCCGCACACCCAGCACGTCCAGCTTCAGCAGCCCGAGGTCCTCGACATCGTCCTTGTCGAACTGCGACATCGGAAAACCCTCGCCGCTGGTCGGCATGACCGGCGTGCGCGCGAGCAGCGAGGCATCCGACAGCAGCACCCCGCACGGATGCATGGCCACCCCGCGCGGCAGGGCGTCCAGCCCCTCGACCAGCTCCCACAGCCTCCCGTACTTCTCCTTCTCCCCGGCCAGCGCACGCAGCTCGGGCAGCTCCTCCAACGCCGCGCGGGCATCCCGTGCCCGGATATGGGGAAAGGACTTGGCGACCCGGTCGATCTCGGCCGGGTCCATGGACAGGGCGGCCCCCACATCCCGGATCGCATGCCGCACGCGATACGTCTCCGGCATCGCGACCGTCGCGACCCGCTCGGTGCCGAACCGGCCGATGATCGCGCGGTAGACCTCCAGCCGGCGCGCGGACTCCACGTCGATGTCGATGTCGGGCAGCACGACCCGCTCCTTCGACAGGAACCGCTCCATCAGCAGCCGGTGCTCGATCGGGTCGGCGTGCG
Organism: Streptomyces sp. NPDC056948; assembly: GCF_042674225.1. Classification (NCBI taxonomy): domain Bacteria; kingdom Bacillati; phylum Actinomycetota; class Actinomycetes; order Kitasatosporales; family Streptomycetaceae; genus Streptomyces; species Streptomyces sp. NPDC056948. Next base: position 16,016 of record NZ_JBHUQX010000136.1, on the reverse strand, counting down.
CGATCCCGAGCAGATGGTTGACGAGCGACCCCGCCCCGGACCCCCGGGCGGCGACCCGGATCCCCATCCCCCGCACATCGTCGACCACTTGGGCAACGGTCAGAAAGTAAGAAGCGAAGCCGTGATGGGCGATGATGTCCAGCTCATGGTGCATCCGCTCCCAGTACTCCCGCCGCCGGTCGTACCCGCGCAGCACCATCCCCGCCACCGCCCGCGAGGCCAGCGTCCGCTGGGCGGTACGACGCCCGGCGCCGACCAGATGCGGTTCGGGGAAGTGGACGGTACCGATCCCTAGGTCGTCCTCGGGGTCGACCAGACACCCGGCGGCCGCGGCCTCGGTCTGCTCCACCAGCCGATGAGCGGTGTCCCGCCGGAACCCCGCGGCCTCCACGATCCGCTCCGCCGCCCCGAACATGGCCCCCGCCCCCTTGAGCCAGGCCTCGCCGGAGTCCAGCTCCTTGGTCGGGTCGATGGGCACCAGGCGCCGGGCGGCGTCCAGGACGTCGGCGACCGGCCCCAGCCCCGAGTCGGCGTACCGCACGGCGTTGCTGAGCACGGGCCGGATCCGCTGCTCGGCGGCGAACCCGACGGTACGGGCGGCCAGCCGCAGGGACCCTGGACCCGTACCTTTTCGGCCATGCCAGACGGCCTCCAGCCGCAGGTCGTCTCCGTAGACCTCCCGCCAGGGCACGAGCAGCCGCGCCGCGCGGTCGGGACGCCCCGCGGCCAGGGCACGCCCGACATCCGACTCGGGCCCGAGCAGCACGGTCAGCCCCTCGGCGTGCCGGTGCTCCCAGGGCAGCAGAGGCGTAGGCCCCTCCCCCGCATGCGCCGCCGAGACGAGCCGGCACAGCTCGGCCCACCCCCGGGCACCGTCCCGGGCAAGAAAGATCACGCGGGGAGCCGACTCGTCGACGAAGGCACCGCCCCGCACCGGAGTCCGCCGCCGCCCCCGCCGGTCACCGCTCCCCGGAAGCTCCGCTGCCCCCACCGCCAGATCCGCCCCGAACACCGGACGGACCCCCGCCTTCGCACAGGCCTTCGCGAACCGGACGGCACCGGCGAGCGTGTCGCGATCAGTGAGAGCCAGGGCATCCATGCCCCGCTCGGAGGCACGCTCGGCCAGCCGCTCCGGATGCGAGGCTCCATATCGCAACGAGAATCCGGAGACGGTGTGCAGATGCGTGAACCCCGGCACACGCACCTCCCGCACTCGTGAGCCACACCAGCTCTCGAACATCTGTTCCCAGCTACCTCACCCCCACCATAGACCAATTTTCGAATGTGTGTACGACATCCGTTCGGCCCCGCCCCACCTGCGGAAACACCCCACCGCCCCCGACCGTGGAGGCATGCCGCACAGCTCGTTCCTCAGCGAGGTGAAAGACGCCGTCACCCCACGGGCCACCCTGCTCATCCTCGGCGTGATCGCCCTCCAGCTCCTGTTCATCGCCTCCTACGTGGGAGCACTGCACGACCCGAAACCCAAGGACGTGCCCTTCGCGGTGGTCGCCCCACAGGCCGCCTCCGCACAGGCGGTGACCCGGCTGGAACGGCTGCCCGGCTCCCCGCTGGACCCCCGCGCACTGCCCGACGCCGCTGCGGCCCGGAACCAGATCACGAACCGGGACATCGACGGCGCCCTGATCATCAACCCGGCGGGCACCGACACCCTCCTCGTGGCCTCCGGCGGCGGCAGGGTCCTCGCCGGCACCCTGACGACCCTCGTCACCACCCTGGAGAAGTCGGAGAACCGCAGACTCCGCACGGTCGACGTCATCCCGTCCGCCACCCACGACCCCAACGGACTCTCGTCCTTCTACCTGGTGGTCGGCTGGTGCGTGGGCGGCTACCTGGGCGCCGCGGCCCTGGCCATCAGCGCGGGAGCGAAACCGTCCAACCTCGAACGCGCCGCGATCCGCCTGGCGGTCATGGCCCTGGTCGCGATCATCGGCGGCCTGGGCGGAGCCCTCATCGCCGGCCCGATCCTGGACGCCCTCCCCGGCAGCACGGCAGCCCTCTGGGGACTGGGCACCCTGATCATCTTCGCCGTGGGCGCGGCCACCCTCGCCCTCCAGGGCATCTTCGGCACGATCGGTATCGGCCTGGTGATCCTCCTGGTGGTGATCCTCGGCAACCCGAGCGCCGGCGGCGCCCTCCCCCCGCCCCTGCTCCCGCCCTTCTGGAAGGCGATCGGCCCGGCACTGCCCCCGGGAGCAGGCACCTGGGCCACCCGCTCGATCGTCTACTTCGAGAGCAACGCCATGACCACATCACTCCTGGTACTGGCGGCCTGGGCGGTGGCGGGAGCGGCCCTCACGCTGACAGCCGCCGCGCTGCGCAAGCGAGCAGCCACCCCGCCCCCGGCGCACGCGCCGTAGGACACACGCGAAAGCCCCGCCCCTCACACAAGGGGCGGGACTTCACAAAGCTGTGCGTGTGTCAGCCGATCTCGGTACCGGTCGCCGACAGCGCCTCGGTCACCGGCTGGAAGAACGTCTCCCCACCGGAGGTGCAGTCACCGCTGCCACCGGAGGTGAGCCCGATCGCCTTGTCGCCGGAGAACAGCGAGCCGCCACTGTCGCCGGGCTCGGCGCAGACGTCGGTCTGGACCAGACCGTTCACGATGTCGCCGTTGCCGTAGTTCACGGTGGCGTCCAGCCCCGTGACCTTCCCGTCGTGCACCTGGGTCGTCGACCCGCTCCGCGTGACCGCCATGCCGACGGTCGCCTCGGCGGCACCCGAGATCTTCTGGGTCGAGCCGTCGTAGAGGTTCACCTCGCTCGGGTGAGCCACCTCGGCGGTGTACTTGACCAGCCCGTAGTCGTTGTCCGGGAAGCTGGAGTCCGCGTTGGTGCCGATCTCCTTGCCGCTGGAGTCCGACCAGGTGGAGATGCCCTCGGTGCAGTGCCCGGCGGTCAGGAAGAACGGCTCGCCGCCCTTGACCACGTTGAAGCCGAGCGAGCAGCGGCCGCTGCCACCGGTGATCGCGTCGCCACCGGCGATGAAGGGCTTGTACTCCCCCTTCGACCTCTTCAGTTCGGCCTTCGCCCCGAGCTCGTCGACGACCTTCGTCAGCGTCGTCCACTCGGCCTTGGAGACCGTACGGTCGGCGGTCACGACGACCTTGTTCGTCGTCGGGTCGGTCACCCAGGCGGTGCCCGGGATCGTCGCGTCCGCCTTCAGCGTGCTGCGGGCGCTCTTCAGCTCGGCGAGGGAGTTCGCCACGACTCTCGCCTTGGCGCCGGCCTTCTCGACGGCCTTGGCCGCGGCCTCGTCGAGCACGTTCACCACGAGGTTCTTGCTCTTCGTGTCGTAGTACGTACCCGCCGAGTCGGCGCCCAGGTCCTTGGCCAGCGTCGAGGCGAGCTTTCCGGCCGCGGAGACCGACAGGGTCTCGGGCGCGGAGGCCTTCGCGGGCTCACTGGCGTTCGCAGACTGGAAGGTCACTCCGGCGGCGACCAGTGCGGCGACACCCGCACCTGCCAGGGCTGCACGTCGCTTGGGTATGCGTCGGTGCTTCAACTCATGTCCTCCTGTGGGGGGTCGGCCCGGGAGGTTGTGGGGACCTCGCGGGCCGGAAGGCCTTGTTGACGAGCGCCCACTATTCCGAGGACAACGGGGAGCACACAAGGTCGAGTTCAGGACGCGCGTAGATTACGGACCCCACGCCCCCACATTTTGACCGCGCACGGTCAAATCGGACCCAACTCGCACGCGCTTCACACGCGTTCACACTGCAAACATTACGCGTGAGTAATGTGTGTGCACTCTGCGAGGTCTGGCCATGGCTGAAAATCGCCCAACCAAGTAACCCCAATCGGCATCCGAGGGGCGGACATTGATATACCTTTCCCTGCACTCTCCTTAAGGCATGACAAGAAGCCACAAACCGCCCCGCCCCACAGAGGAAAGCCCCCGCACGCAATGCGTGCGGGGGCACAGAACGCTGCCTACTGCTGCCCGGTAGGGCTTAGTACACGCTGACCCCGTAGGCGCTCAGGGCCTCCGTGACGGGCTGGAAGAACGTCGTACCGCCGGAGGAGCAGTTGCCGCTGCCGCCGGAGGTCAGACCGTACGCGGTGCCGTTGCTGCCGTAGAGCGAGCCGCCGGAGTCACCGGGCTCGGCGCAGACGGTGGTCTGGATCAGGCCGGAGACGACGTCGCCGCCGCCGTAGTTGACGGTGGCGTTGAGGGCGGTGACCCGGCCGCTGTGCGTACCGGTCGTGGAGCCGTCGCGGATGACGGTGGTGCCCACGCTCGGGGTGGCCGCGCGCGTGATGTCCACGCCGTTCGCGGTGCCGGGCCTGGCGACGGACCCGCTGTAGCGCACCAGGCCGTAGTCGTTGCCCGGGAAGCTGGAGCCGGCGGTCGAGCCGATGACCGTGGTGCGGCCGGAGTTGGAGTACCAGGTGCCCGCGCCGTCGGTGCAGTGACCGGCGGTCAGGAAGAACTGCTGGCCGCTGCTGTTCTGGACGTTGAAGCCGAGGGAGCAGCGCCAGCTACTCGCATAGATGGCGTCGCCGCCCTGGATGAGCTTGTTGAACGTGCCGGGGGTGCGCTTGATCGTGAGCGCGTCGGCGTTGCCGCCGGCCTGCTGCTTGATCTTCGCGATCTCGGCCTGGGTGACCGTGCTGTCGACGGTCACGAGCACGCGGTCGGTCTTGCTGTCGACGGCCCAGGCGGTGCCCGGGATGTCGGCCTTCAGTATCGAGCCGCTCGCGCTCTTGAGCTCGGCGGCGCTGAAGGTGGTGGGGGTGTCGGACGCGTTCGCGCTGGGGATCGCGATCGCTGCGGCGGCGACGAGGCCGGTGGAAACGGCGATCAGCCGGGTCCGTCTCGAAATGCCGCTGCGGGGGGTGGTGCGCTTGATCCTCACTTTTCGTTCCTCCACAGGGGAAGTAGGGGGCCCTCGTGGGGTCTCGGGCCCGTGAGGCGCAGCCTGGGACCGCGCATCCGGATTCCGAATACGACGTGCCCCTGACAAGCGCTGTGGGGGGAGTATTCGGCCGAACGGCCGGTAGGCGCAAGAGGGCCTTTCAGCCGTCAACCTTTCCTGACAGCGCCTCAGCAGTTGCAGCCGCAGTCGCAGCCGTCGCAGCCGCAGTTGTCACAGCAGTTGCCGCAACAGTCGCAGCAGCCGCAGCAGTCCCCGCATCCGCTGCAGTCGCAGTTGCCGCACTGTCCTTCCTTGCGCTCGCCCGTCCACGGGTCCTGGTACGTGCCGCAGCACAGCTGACACGTACAGGCGAGCCCGAGCCACACCGCGCACCCGGTGAGCAGCCCGCGCCGGTTGCCGCGCGGCGGCTCCGGCGGCAGCGGGGCGCCGGGGCCGCCCGGGGCGCCGGTACCGGGCGGCGCATGGGGGCCTGCCGCCTCCGGACCGGCGGTGTGAGCGCAGGCGGCCGTGCCGAAGGCGCGGTCGACGGAGGTGCGCAGCTCGTGCACGAGGAGCCGGTGCACCAGCCGCCCGTCGGTGAACTCCGCCTCCCGCAGCGCCAGCCGGACACCGTGCACCGCGTCGTCGGCGAGCCGCCGGGCCTCCACGAGGGAGGTGCCGGTCGCGGTGATCGGGTTCCAGGCGCCTGACGCGGCGTCAGCGTGCCGGTCCTCCACGGCGTCCAGCAGATGGGCGAGGCGCCCGAAGAGGCGTCCGGCCTCGGCGAGCGGCCCGGCGTTGTACGGCCGGCCGGCGAGGACCGCCGTGTGCGCGAAGGCGGCGGCGGTCGCGGTCTCGGTCGGTTCGGTCACCGTCAGGAGCGGTGTCCCGGGCCCGGCGAGCGCCTCGATACCGCCCTGCCGGTCCACGGCATCGACCAGGACGGCCGTGTCGAACCCGACGGCGGAGCCGGTCCGTGCCCCGGCCCGGTCCCAGCCCGCCGCGACCCGGCGCGCGGCACGCGCCACCGGCGCCCGGGCCAGCAGCCCGTCGCCGTCGGCGACATGGTCGCGCACCTTGGCGGAGGCGAGCACCAGCGACACGGCCGCCGCGAGCCGCGCTCCCTCACCGTGCGCGACGGACGCGGTGCGCATCCCGCGCAGCGGACACGGACCCGCCGTGCGCCGTCCCGCACCACTCGACGCGCCGGTCGCAGGGCGTGTCTGAGCCTCCGTCAATACAGAGACGAGAAGCCCGTCATAGTTCGTCACGATGCGCGCGAGCTGCCCGTGGTCCCCGCGCAATGCCAGACACAGCCCACACAAATGCGCCATCCACTGAGCGGCGAGACTCTCACCGAGCCGATGCCGACAGGGCCTGACCATTCCGAACACGACGTCCCCCCGCGCTCCGTACGATGATTGGGCGCCGCATAGTATCGGCCAACCGGTTCACCCGTACGCACTGCCCATCACCCGTACGCCGTGAAGAATCATATTTCACTCACAGTCAGCAGTCGTTTACGACAAGGCCCTTGGGAAACACGGACTCTCGACGGAATCGCTGTGCACCAGTACCGTCACAAACCCCCCGTGCGGCGTCTATCCACTTGGCGCGCCATCCGCATCATGGACGACCATAGGGATGCGGAAAGCAGAAAGACCGCTGTGAGAGGAGGCGTCCATGGGATCGGTACGCAAGGCAAGTGCCTGGCTTGGCCTCGTCGACGACAACGAAGACGAGCGTTACTACGACGACGACTACTCCGACGGGACCGAGTCCGGGGAGGCCTGGGTCACCGATCCGCGCGTCAAGGTGGCCTCGGACGTCGCCGAGGAGAGAGGCCGTCGCATCGGCACGGTGACCCCGGACAGCTTCCGGGACGCCCGCGCGATCGGCGAGCTGTTCCGCGAGGGCGTGCCGGTCATCATGAACCTCACGGCCATGGACGCCGCCGACGCCAAGCGTGTGGTCGACTTCGCGGCCGGGCTGATCTTCGGCCTGCGGGGTTCGATCGAGCGGGTGTCGACCCGCGTGTTCCTGCTGACCCCCGCCAACACGGAGATCGTGAACGGCGACCCGGCCGGGCACCGCACGGACGGCTTCTTCAACCAGAGCTGAGGCAGGGCCGCTCACCGGCCCTGCCCCCGCGCAGGGTTCACCGGACGGCGTCTACCGGAAGGCGTCGAGTCCGGTGAGCGCCTTGCCCAGCACGAGCTGGTGCATCTCGACGGTGCCCTCGTAGGTGAGCACCGACTCGAGATTGGTCGCGTGGCGCATCACGGGGTATTCGAGCGAGATCCCGTTGGCGCCGAGAATGGTGCGGGCCGTGCGGCAGATCTCGATCGCTTCTCGTACGTTGTTGAGCTTGCCGAAGCTGACCTGTTCGGGACGCAGGCGGCCGGCGTCCATACGCCGCCCCAGATGATGGGCGAGCAGAATCCCCTTGTGCAGTTCGACCGCCATGTCGGCGAGTTTGGCCTGGGTGAGCTGGAAGCCGCCGATGGGCCGCCCGAACTGCTCCCGCGACTTCGCGTAGTCGACCGCGGCCTCGAAAGAACTGCGGGCCGCGCCCATGGCGCCCCAGACGATTCCGTACCGGGCGTGGGACAGACAGCTGAGCGGTCCGCGCAGGCCGGTGCCCTCCGGAAGTACGGCGTCGGCGGGCAGTCGCACGTCGTCGAGGACGAGCTCGCTGGTGACGGAGGCGCGCAGGGACCACTTGTGCTTGATCTCCGGCGCGGAGAATCCGCTGCTGCCGGTCGGCACGACGAATCCTCGGATGCCGTCCTCGGTCTGGGCCCACACGACGGCGACACCGGCGACCGAGCCGTTGGTGATCCACATCTTGCGGCCGTTGAGCACCCAGTCGGAGCCGTCGCGCTTGGCGTGCGTCCGCATGGAGGCCGGGTCGGAACCGTGGTCCGGCTCGGTGAGCCCGAAGCAGCCGATGACCTCGCCGGAGGCCATACGGGGCAGCCACTGCTGCTTCTGCTCCTCGCTGCCGAACCGGTGGATGGCGTACATGGCGAGGGAGCCCTGCACGGAGACGAGGGACCGGATGCCGGAGTCGGCGGCCTCCAGCTCCAGGCAGGCGAGCCCGTACTGCACGGCGGAGGCGCCGGCGCAGCCGTACCCGCTCAGCGACATGCCGAGCGCGCCGAGCCCTCCGAGCTCCCGGGCCAGCTCCCGGATCTCCGGCAGCTCCCCCTTCTCGTACCAGTCGGCCACATACGGCAGCACCCGGTCAGCGGCCCAGGCCCTGACGGTGTCCCTGATCCCGAGGTCCTCCGGATCCAGCAGGTCGTCGAGGCCGAGGGGGTCGACGGGGTCGAAGGGGGGCAGCTTGGACGACACGGACATGACGACACCCTCCGAGACTCTTTAACTAGCACTGCTAACCATGACGCTACGACCTTCGCCCACCCACGCACCACCCGTAGCTGCCGATTGACGGGTGAAGCTCGCCCGTGGGGGCAGAGCGCCATCGGCGGCTGCGGGCGCTCGACGAGCACGTCACCCCGAGCGCAGCCCACGAGGGACCAGTTCCCCGTTCCCCCCGGGGCCCTCAGACCTCAGCCCGCCCGCAAGCCGCCGACGGCGCGGTACCGCCCACGGGCGACCTCGACCGCTCACTCGGACAGATACGGGCGGTGCGTGGGTGGGCGACTACACAGAGACGCGCGACTCCGCGGCGTCCCTCGGCGCGGGTACCTCCACCGCACCGGCCTCCTCGCACTGCATGGTCCGCGGCAGCCGCAACGCCATCACCGCTCCGAGCAGCAACAACCCCGCACTCACCAGCAACGTCACATGCAGCCCGTGCACAAACGCGTCCCGGGCGGCATGCCGCAGAGCGGCCCCGGCCGACCCGCCGAGCTGCGCGGCAACCTCGTAGGCCTCCCCCAGCGAATGCCCCGCCGAGGAGGACGCCGACTCCGGCACCCCGGACACACCCGACAAGCCGGGCGCGTACGCCGCGTTCATCACGCTGCCGAGCAGCGCGATCCCGATCCCCGCCCCGAGCTGGTACGACGTCTCCCCGATCGCCGCCGCCCCACCGGCCTGCTCCGGCGGCGCCTCGCTCAGCATCGACTCGTACGCCCCGAACAGCGTCGCCTCCAGCCCGAAGCCCAGCAGCACGAACGCCGCCAGCATCAGCCCCCAGTCGTCCGTCCGGCCCAGCGCCGTCAGCAGCACCACCGCGAGCGCCGTGAGGCAGAACCCGACGCTCACCATCCGCCGCGGCCCGAACCGCCGCAGCATCCGCGCACCGGCCAGCCCGGCCGCCATCGCGGCGAACGTCAGCGGCAGCAGTCGCAGCCCCGTCTCCAGCGGCGACAGCCCGAGCACCAGTTGGAGGTACTGCGCCGCGATCAGCTCGAGACCGACCAGCGCGAGCATCGCCAGCACGATGCAGCCGACGGACGTACTGAACGCCGGCCGCGCGAACATCTTGAGGTCGACCAGCGGATACGCCCGCCGCCGCTGCCGCCGTACGAAGGCCACGAGCAGCGCCGCGCCCGCCACCAACGGCAGCACGGTGAGCAGGCTCTCCACCGGCTCCCCGCCCCCGAGCCGCTTGACGCCCAGCACCATGCCGAACAGCCCGGCCGCCGCCATCAGGGCGCCGACGACGTCCCAGGGACCGGTGCCGTCGCCCTTCGACTCGGGCAGCAGCAGCCGCCCCACCGGAAGACTGACCAGCATCAACGGAATGTTGACGAGAAAGACCGAACCCCACCAGAAGTGCTCCAGCAGGAAGCCGCCCAGCAGCGGCCCGACCGCAGCGCCCACCGCGGCCACGGCGCTCCAGATGCCGATCGCGAGCGCCCGCTCGCGCCGGTCCGGGAAGACCTGGCGCAGGATCGACAGGGTCGCGGGCATGATCATCGCGCCGCCCACGCCGAGCAGCGCCCGCGCCACGATCAGTACCTGGGCGTTGTCCGCCAGGGCCGCCATGCCGGAGGCCACGCCGAACAGCGCGTACCCGAGGAGCAGGACCCTTCGGCGGCCGACGCGATCGCCCAGCGTGCCGAACAGGATCAGCAGCGAGGCGCAGACCAGCGGGTAGATGTCGACGATCCAGAGCAGCTCGATCCCGCCGGGCCTGAGGTCCTCGGTGACGGCGGGGACGGCCACGTGCAGCACGGTGGCGTCGACGGCGACCAGCAGCAGGCTGACGCAGAGGACGACGAGAACCACCCAGCGGTTGGCACCGGCCCCGGCCGCCCGACGGCGCAGCGCAGCGGCAGCCGTGGTCGTCCCGGACATGTACGTACCTCCCAGATGTTCCCTCGCCATCGGCGGGCTCACGGGGTGGGGGACGCCCCCGCGACTCGGCCGGAGAGGAGCGGTGGTCTCCGGCCCGCGCAAACGAAAAGCGAGTGACACGTCAGCGTACGCGAGTCCCCGCCGGTGCCTAGTGGCGGACCTCTCACAGTCCCGGCGGAAAGATGTGGCGTACGCCACTCCCCTCTGTGTCGACCACGCCCCGGCCGGCCGCCTGGTTCCGCCCCGGGTCGATAATCGGGCCCGTGACCGATCTCGAGACGCGCGCGGCCCCGTCCCGCGCCGGGGCGCTGCGCCGGGCGGCCCCGGCGCTGCTGGGGTACGCGGCCGTGCGCGCCCTGGGCCTTGTCGCCCTGGCCCTGTGGAGCGCGGCGCGGGACAAGAACGCGTACACACTGCTGACCGCCCGCTGGGACGCGCTCTGGTACACCAGGGTCGCCGAGCTCGGCTACGGCTACGAGGTGCGCCTGGCCAACGGGGACGTGCACTCGAATCTCGCGTTCTTCCCGCTGCTGCCCTGGCTGGAGCGGCTGGTGACGGCGGTGTCCCCGCTGTCGTACGCGGACGGGGGTTTCCTCGTCAGCCTGTTCGCCTCTCTCGCCGCGGCCTGGGGGATCTTCGCGGTGGCCGATCATGTGTACGGCCGCCGGGCCGGGGTGTGCGCGGTGCTGCTGTGGGCCGTCCTCCCGGTCGGGATCGTGCAGTCGATGGCGTACAGCGAGTCCCTGTTCACGGCGCTCGCCGCGTGGGCGCTGTACGCGGTCCTGACCGGCCGCTGGCCGGTGGCGGGCGTGCTGGCCCTGCTGGCGGGGCTGACCCGTCCGGTGGGTCTGGCGGTGGTGGCGGCGGTGTGGGTGACGGCCCTTGTCTCTTTCGTGCGGGACCGACGCGCGAGCGAGCCGGACGGCGCGCGGATCGCGCCAAGCGCCCCCGCCTCCGCCTCCCTTTCCCCTGCCGCTTCGGCTTCCGCTTCCGCCGACGCCTCTCGCGTCCTCGGCATGCTGCTGGCCCCCCTCGGCACCGCCGGCTACGTGCTGTGGGTCGGCCACCACACCGGCAAGGGGCCGCTCGGCTATCTCGACGTGCAGGCCGGGTGGCGCAACGGCTTCGACGGCGGTTACGCCTTCGCCCGGTTCGTCGCCGAGAAGTTCACGTCGTTCCCCTCGGCCCTGGCCGGCGTCGGGCTGATCGTCGGGGTCGCGTCAGTCATCTGGCTGTATCTGGTCGGGGTACGTCAGCGCCAGCCGCTTCCGCTGCTGGTCTACACCGGGGTCGTCACCGCGCTCGCGCTGTGCGCATCGAGCTACTTCGGCTCGAAACCGCGCCTGCTGGTGCCCGCCTTCCCGCTGCTGCTGCCCCTCGCACTGGCCCTGACCCGGCTGCGTACGCGCAGGTCAGCGCTGGTGCTCGGGTCCGTGGCGGTGGCCTCCGCGGTGTACGGGGCGTTCTGGCTGAACGGCTCCGGTCCGCCCTGACCCGCTGTGAGCGCCGGGGGAATTCCGCGCCATGCTCCGGTGAACGAATTCAAAAGCGCAATAAAACCCCCATCCGGAATGATCAAAGGAATTGAAGGCCGCAGCGGCCGACGATTGCAGATTCGGTGGAAATAAACCTCCTCCTGAGAGGAATCCCACATCACATCGTCATCACAAAGCCGTTGATTCGCCCGGGATCTGAGCTCACTCGCTGTAACGTCGATTGGGTGCGTACCGAACCGAAGCTCACCCGTCTGGACCGGGTGTTCGCCCGGCTGGATCGTGAGCCGGAACGACCCGCCCACATCGATGTGCCGAAGATGAGCAGGCACCGCATCGTGCTCATCGCCGCCACCGCGGCGTTCTACGGCGCGATCGTGTGGGCTGTGGTGATCACGTCCTGGCTGGTCCGGCTCGACTGGCAGGTCATGTTCTTCCGGCCGTACCAGCAGTGGTCGGAGATCCACTGGTTCGTCGACTACTACGTGGTGCTCGGCCAGCGCGGCCCGACCGCGGTGATGGTGTCGGCCTGGCTGGGCTGGCGCTCCTGGCGGCAGCACACCCTGCGTCCGCTGCTCGCCCTGGGCGTCTCGCTGCTGCTGCTGAACATCACGGTCGGCGCCGCCAAGTACGGCATGGGCCGGCTGGGACCGCACTACGCGACCATCATCGGCTCGAACGAGATGGGACTGGGCGGCGATATATTTCCGAGCGGTCACACCGCCAACGCCGTGGTGACCTGGGGAATCCTGGCCTATCTGGCCTCCACCCCCAGAGCGCGCCGCTGGCTGTCCGCCGTGTCCGCCGTGACCTCGCTCGGCGTCGGGATGGCCACCGTCTACCTCGGTACGCACTGGCTGAGCGATGTGCTCCTCGGCTGGGTCGCGGGACTGCTGATCATGCTCGCCCTGCCGTGGTTCGAGCCGCTGATCGCCCGTGCCGAGGCCAGGATCTTCGACCTGCGCGACCGCTGGCGGTCCCGCCGGACCGGTACGGCTTCCGCCCCGGTCAGCGCGCCGCCCGTGGTGGTCACGCCGCTGCCCGCCGACCGGGACGACGTCGCGGCCCGCTCGCCCCGGGCACCGGCCTACCTGGCCCCGGGGCCGCACACGGCCCGTTCGGAGCGCGCCCCGGTCACCCCGGCCGGCAGCCGCCGCCCGCCGCACCCGGAGCGGCTCCCGCACGGATCGACCTCCTCGGCCCACCCCTGACGGGTCCCAGCGCGAGAAAGCCCCGGTTCCGGAGCGGAACCGGGGCCTTCGCCGTGTCTCAGCCCTTCCAGGCCCGGGCCACCCGGCCGCCCTTCACCTCGAAGTTCAGCCGTCCCACGCGGTACTCCATCGTGATGATCGCCCCCGGCGGCAGCGAGCGCACCGTCGGCCAGCCGCGCTCCCGCGCGAGGTGTTCGGCCCGGTCGGCCGGCAGGCCGACATAGGTGTCCGGGCTGTCGTCGGGTTCCGCTGAAGGTGTCGGAATCGGTGCCATGCCGCCACGCTATGTCCTGCCCCGCGACCACGGAAGTCCGGCCCCGCGGCACCGGTGGAGTCCGGCCCCGGTCACACTTCTGTCACAAGATCACGACAGGTGTTTCCGGCGATGGCCGTCACACGGACGAGCGGTTCCGTAGGCCTTCCGCAGGCATTCGATCGTAATTCCCGCGTGTCACATGAGCTCCTGGAAAAGCCCGGCGGAAAGTGCCGGGAGAAGTACCCCCGGAACTCCATTCCATTCCGGCGCCGTCACCGGTCCGGCCGAGCCGGCGCCGCACAGGAAATGCGTGGATCGGGCACGGAGAGGCCGATACGCCCCTGTCGGAGCGCGCGGTGACCCGAGCATCATGGCGTGAGCTCGCGGGCACGTGCGGCGCGGGCTTCGGCGGGCCCGGTACGCGATGAGCGAAGGGGCGAGCGAGCGATGGGGACGCAGACCGTACAGCCGACGGCGCCGACCGCGCCGAGGACGCGGCACGGGCGGGTGGTGGTCGACTGGCTGACGACGACGGACCACAAGAAGATCGGCCACCTCTACCTGGTCACGTCGTTCCTCTTCTTCCTGGTCGCGGGTGTGATGGCGCTGCTGATGCGTGCCGAACTGGCCCGCCCGGGACTCCAGATCATCGACAACACCCAGTTCAACCAGGCGTTCACGCTGCACGGCACGATCATGCTGCTGCTGTTCGCGACGCCGACCTTCGCGGGCTTCGCCAACGAGCTGATGCCGCTCCAGATCGGCGCGCCCGACGTCGCCTTCCCCCGGCTGAACATGCTCTCGTACTGGCTGTTCCTGTTCGGCGGGCTGATCGTGCTGGGCTCGCTGCTGGTGCCCTCCGGTCCGGCGGACTTCGGCTGGACCGCCTACGCCCCGCTCAACAGCGCGGAGCGCACGCCGGGTCTCGGGGCCGATCTGTGGATCATGGGGCTGGCGCTGGCGGGCTTCGGCACGATCCTCGGCGCGGTCAACTTCATCACCACCATCATCGGGATGCGCGCACCCGGCATGACGATGTTCCGGATGCCGATCTTCGTCTGGAACACGCTGTTCACGTCGATCATGATCCTGATGGCGTTCCCGGTGCTGGCGGCGGCGCTGCTGGTGCTGGAGGCGGACCGGCGGTTCGGCTCGCAGGTCTTCGACGCGGCCAACGGCGGGGCGATCCTGTGGCAGCACCTGTTCTGGTTCTTCGGGCATCCCGAGGTGTACATCATCGCGCTGCCGTTCTTCGGGATCATCACGGAGATCATCCCGGTCTTCAGCCGCAAGCCGATGTTCGGCTATCTGACACTGATCGGCGCGACGATGGCGATCACCGGTCTGTCGATGATCGTGTGGGCGCACCACATGTTCGCCACGGGTGCGGTGCTGCTGCCCTTCTTCTCCCTCATGAGCTTCCTGATCGCCGTGCCGACGGGCGTGAAGTTCTTCAACTGGACCGGCACCATGCTCAAGGGCTCGCTGTCCTTCGAGACACCGATGCTGTGGGCGACGGGCTTCCTGGTGACGTTCCTGTTCGGCGGGCTGACCGGGGTGATCCTGGCGTCGCCGCCGATGGACTTCCAGGTGACGGACTCGTACTTCGTGGTCGCGCACTTCCACTACGTCGTCTTCGGCACCGTCGTCTTCGCGATCTTCGGCGGGTTCTACTTCTGGTGGCCGAAGTTCACGGGGAAGATGCTCGACGAACGGCTCGGCAAGATCCAGTTCTGGGTGCTCTTCGTCGGCTTCCACACCACGTTCCTGGTGCAGCACTGGCTGGGTGCCGAGGGCATGCCCCGCCGGTACGCGGACTACCTCGCCGCGGACGGGTTCACCACGCTCAACACCGTCTCGACGATCGGCGCGTTCCTGCTCGGCATGTCGACGCTGCCCTTCCTCTACAACGTGTGGAAGACCGCCAAGTACGGACAGAAGGTCGAGGTCGACGACCCCTGGGGCTACGGCCGCTCCCTGGAGTGGGCGACGTCCTGCCCGCCGCCCCGGCACAACTTCACGACGTTGCCCCGGATCCGGTCCGAGTCGCCGGCGTTCGACCTGCACCATCCGGAGCTCGCGGCGGTGACTGCGCAGCCCGAGCCAAAGCGTCATCAAGCCGGTCGCGAGTCCTCCTGATCGCCTCGATCAGCTCCACCGGCTCCAGCACCTCGAAATCGAAGCCCAGCATCACCACGTGGATGACCATCACGTCGAGGCTGCCGGCGCCGCAGCGCAGCAGGCAGCTTTCGGGGCCCTCGGCCTCCAGCACCCCGGCGGAGGGCGAGATGTGGGCGGCGGCCTCCTCCAGGGGCACCAGGAGCCGCACCACGGCGTGGGTGGCGTACACCCGCGTGGAGACGCCCTGGGAGACGTAGGCGGCCAGGTCCTCGGCGGGCGGCTCGCGGGGCACGAAGCGCGGGCCGTGCGGCGGCCGGGGCGTGACGCGGTCCACGCGGAACGTGCGCCAGTCCTCCCGCTCCAGGTCCCAGGCGACCAGGTACCAGCGGCGTTCCGTGCACACCAGGCGGTGCGGTTCGACGCTGCGGCGGCTGAGGGTGCCGTCGTGGCCGCGGTACTGGAAGCGCAGCCGCTCGGCGTCCCGGCAGAGGTGGGCGAGCTCGGTCAGCACGCCGGGATCGACGGCGTCGGGCACGGGGCCGCGCAGCATCGGCACGGTGAAGGCGTTGAGGGCGCCCACCCGGCGGCGCAGCCGGTTCGGCAGCACCTGTTCCAGCTTGGCGAGGGCCCGTACCGAGGTCTCGCCGATGCCCTCGATGCCCTGCCCGGCGGCCGTGCGCAGCCCGACCGCCACAGCCACGGCCTCGTCGTCGTCCAGCAGCAGCGGCGGCAGCGCGGCGCCGGCGCCCCGCGGGGATCCGCCTCCCGGGCCGGGGCTGGCG
>NZ_JBHUQX010000135.1:0-21496 GCF_042674225.1 Streptomyces sp. NPDC056948 | reverse complement strand
CGGGGCGCGGGTGATCGGCGGGGCGGCGGTATCCGGTGGGCGGGCCCGGGCGGCCGGCGGAGCGGTGGCCGCAGCCGCGGGGCGGGATGCCGGCGCCCGGGTGACGAGCGCCGGGGCGCGGGTGATCGGCGGGGCGGCGGTATCCGGTGGGCGGGCCCGGGCGGCCGGCGGAGCGGTGGCCGCAGCCGCAGGGCGGGATGCCGGCGGCCGGCGGTGGTGGCCTCGCCCGCGGGGCGGGATGCGGGTGGTGGGCGGAGCGGTGGCCGCGCCCGCAGGGCAAGATGCCGGCGGCCCACGGAGCGGTGGCCGCGTCCACGGGGCGGGGTGCCGGCGGCCGACGGAGCGGTGGCCGCCCGCCCGCAGGGTGGGATGTCGGTGGCCGCGCGAGCGGCGGACGGCGTGGCGGGCACCCGAGGTGTGGGCGGCGAGGGTCGGGAGGCCGGGGAGGAAGGGTCAGCCGCGCTGGCCGTAGCCCCGTAGCCGGTCCTCCACCTCGGCCAGTTGTTCCGTGGACAGCAGGCTCGGGGACAGGCCCGGGACCGATGCGGCGGTCAGCCACAGCCGGCACATCCATTCCAGCTGGGCGGTGCGGTCGTAGGCCTGGTCCAGTGTCGCGCCGTAGGTGATCGTGCCGTGGTTCCGGAGGAGGCAGCCGGAGCGGTCGGCGAGGGCGCGGAGCATGTTCTCGGCCAACTCGTCGCTGCCGTACGTGGCATACGGGGCAACCCGGACGGGTCCGCCGAGCGCGGCGGCCATGTAGTGGATCAGCGGGAGCTCGCTCACGAGCGTCGAGACGGCCGTCGCGTGCACGGCGTGGGTGTGGACGACGGCACGGGCGCCGGTCGTGCGGTAGACGGCGAGGTGCATGGGCAGCTCGCTGGTCGGGACGAGCCCGCCGAGGACCTGCCGGCCGTCGAGGTCGACCCCGGTCACATCGTCCGGCGCCAGCCGGTCGTAGGGCACGCCCGACGGCGTGACCAGGACGATGTCCCCGACGCGCACCGAGACGTTGCCGGACGTACCGACGACGAGCCCGTCGGTGACCGTCCGGCGGGCCGTCGCGACGAGGTCCTCCCAGGCGCGCGCCTCCTCGGCGCGCACACCGCTCCGCCGTGACTCCCCCACATCCTGCCCGCCGCCTCGGACGTCCCCCGTGTCCCGCTCGTCGCCTCGCTGCTCAGCCATGCGGCGATCCTGCCAGGCAGCCCTTCAACGCGCCGCCGGGCGGGGGCACTTTAGGCCGGAAACCGAGCATCCGTAAGGGCGCATACCGGCACAAAAACATCATGGATCTCTCTTGGCCGGAGATCATCGGGCATTCAACGGCCTTCCAGTACTCTCTGGGGGATTTGCCGTGCACGTTGCCATTCCGGGGGGAATCACATGGCCCGTGACCACATATCGACCCGCCGCCGCGGCCGCTTACTGGCGGCCTCCGCCGCGGCACTCGCGCTGGGAGCGACCACGCTCGCGGAGTTCCCGGCCGCGGCGGCGAGCCGCCCGAAGGGGCACGACGTCTCGTCCCACCAGAAGAACGTCGACTGGCGGAGGGCGAAGGCGAAGGGCGCCAGATTCGTCTACGTCAAGGCGACCGAGTCCACCACCTACCGCAACCCCTACTTCAGCCGGCAGTACAACGGCTCGCGCGCGGCGGGCCTCGTCCGCGGCGCCTACCACTTCGCGCTGCCGAACAGGTCGTCGGGCCGGGCACAGGCGGCCCACTTCGTACGCAACGGCGGAAGCTGGAGCGCGGACGGCTGGACGCTGCCGCCGGCGCTCGACATCGAGTACAACCCGTATGACAAGAAGCACAAGTGCTACGGCCTGAGCAAGGCCGGGATGGTCAGCTGGATCAAGTCGTTCAGCGGTGAGGTCAAGCGGCTCACCGGCCGCCGTCCGGTGATCTACACGACCACCCACTGGTGGAACACGTGCACGGGCAACAGCCGTGCCTTCGCCGCGAACCACCACCTGTGGGTCGCCCGCTACAACGCGGCGAGCGCGGGGCCGCTGCCGGCCGGCTGGTCCTCCTGGACCTTCTGGCAGTACGACAACGGCGACGGCACCCTGCCGGGTGATCAGAATCTCTTCGACGGGTCACTCGATCGACTGAAACAGTTCGCAAGGGGTGCTTGATCGTTGGGGCGCAAGGGCAGCCGTACCAGGGCGGAATGACGGTCCCCTGTTGCGGACACCCCTGCGCCCCTCCCAGTTCATCTTCCGTTCACTCGGGTTACCTACGTTCGACCCGCCAACGACGCCGAACGATTGCCTGGGTAAATGGAAAGCTTCTCGCTGATCCTCGCGATTGTGGTGGTAACCGCACTCGCGTTCGATTTCACGAACGGTTTCCACGACACCGCGAACGCGATGGCCACGACCATTTCCACGGGCGCCATGAGACCGAAGATCGCGGTGGCCATGTCCGCGGTCCTCAACCTGGTCGGCGCCTTCCTGTCCGTCGAAGTCGCGAACACGATCTCCAAAGGCCTCGTCGACGAGGCCGGCATCCGTCCCGAGGTCATCTTCGCCGCCCTGGTCGGCGCGATCCTCTGGAACCTGCTGACCTGGCTCGTCGGTCTGCCGTCCAGTTCGTCGCACGCCCTGATGGGCGGCCTGATCGGCGCCACGATCGCCTCGGCCGGCGTCGGCGCGGTGCACGGTGACGCCCTGGTCACCAAGGTGCTGATCCCCGCGGTCGCCGCCCCGCTGGTCGCGGGCATCGCCGCGCTGCTCGCCACCCGGCTGACATACTCCCTCGGCAAGAAGGCCGACGGCGACGCCTCCAAGAAGGGCTACCGGGCCGGCCAGATCGCCTCCGCCGGCCTGGTCTCGCTGGCCCACGGCACCAACGACGCCCAGAAGACGATGGGTGTCATCACCCTCGCCCTGGTCGCCGGCGGCGCCGTCGCCCCCGACTCCGACCCGCCCATGTGGGTCATCCTCTCGGCGGGTATCGCCATCGCGCTCGGCACCTACCTCGGCGGCTGGCGCATCATCCGCACCATGGGCAAGGGCCTGACCGACCTCCAGCCGCAGCAGGGCTTCGCCGCCCAGACCAGCGCGGCGACGGTCATCCTGGCCTCCTCGCACCTCGGCTTCTCCCTCTCCACCACCCACTCCGTGTCCGGCGCGGTGATGGGCGCGGGGCTCGGCCGCAAGGGCGGCGTGGTCCGTTGGTCGACGGCGACCCGGATGTTCGTCGCCTGGGGTCTGACGCTGCCGGCGGCGGCCCTGGTGGGTGCGCTCGCCGAGTACGTGACCGGCTTCGGGAACTGGGGCACGGCGGTCGTGGCGATCTTCCTGGTCGCCTCCAGCGCGGTGATCTGGAAGCTGTCGCGCCGTGAGGTCGTCGACCACACGAACGTCAACGAGGTCGACGAGGAGCCGGCCGGTGTCGTGACCACCGCGATCGCCGCGGTGACGCCGCCTCCGGCGGGTCCGTCCGAGGAACTGGCCGCCACGATTCCGGCCCAGTCCCAGGCCCAGGCCTCGGCTGAACGGAAGCCCTCCACCACGACCACCACGGTCTGATCCCGCCCACCGGTGACAAGGAAGAATCTCTGAGATGAAGATCGACTGGGCGACCCTCGGCTCCGTCTTCGGCGTCAGCCTCGTGGCCACCGTGACCCTCGTCGGCCTGTTCACCCTCGGCATCACCGGCCTGTCGCGCCGCGAACGGGCGGTGGCGGCGGGCGGGTCCGCGGGGCTTGCGGTGACGGGGGCGTATGCGTGCTTCGCGGCGTGTGCGGCGGCTGTGGGGTATGGGATCTATCTGATCGTGGCCTGATCCACGGCCGATTCCGCCGGGCGGGTACGGGACCTTGTTCCCGCACCCGCCCCGGTGCGTTTCAGGGGCACGGGGACTCCAGGGCCGCCCCGGCTCTCTCGAGGAGGCGCTCCTCGGCTCGCGCGTAGGCACCGTCCCAGGAGCGGCAGAGAGCGTCATGCCAGTCGTCGGGACGCAGCGGGATTCGCGTCTGCGCGTCGGCCTGCTCGACGACGAGATGGTGTCGCGTCAGGCGAAGGTCGTCGGTGGCCGCGCTGAAGGGAAGCGTGACGAATGGCTCCTGGGTGTCCTCGGGGCGCCACAGAGCCATCTGGTCGATGTCCTCGGTCAGGAGCGTTCCATCGGCTGCCAGCAGTAGCGCCGAGGCGGTGACGGATCCTCGGACGGTCCGCCCGATGCGACGCTCGCTCTCCACCTGCCGACGGACGACGGTGGTCTTGTCCGGAGAGGTGGCGACCATCGTGCCGCCCGGGTCGAACACCATGGCCTTGGAATGAAGTTCACTCCCGGCGGCCAACAGGATGCCCGTCTCCTGGGGCGCCTCCCGTGCCGCGACGTTCCAGAGGCGCACCCTGCCGTACGCGTCGGCGACCGCGACCTGTTTGTGGCCAGGGCGTACGGCAACGTCTCGACAGGCCCAGCCCTCACCCCGGCACGGGTTCTCCGCGAGAACCTGACGCTTCTTGTTCGCCACGTCATACCTGATCAGCCGGCTGTCCGTCAGCACCACCACAGTGCTGCCGTACACGGACAACACGCTGTGAATCCTCTCGGAGAATTCGGCGGTGTCCGCCGTAGCCGGCCGGCCGGTGCGCCTGGCCGACAGGACGTCACTGTCCCAGAGGACCAGGTAACGGTTGTCGAGTGTGAACGTCGCCCCGTCGGGCGGCCACTCGTCGAACTCGGACAGCGCGAGGGGAACGGCTCCGCTCTCGGTGCCGCGCCGGGCGACGACCAGGCTGCTCCCGTCATCCGAGTCGGAGAACTGCGCTCGGTAGGCGCCGTCGACGGAGCGGATGTAGGTGTCGCTGCTGGACCAGTTGTGCGGAGAGACATCAGGCAGTGGGGGCTCCCGGTCGGCGACCGTCCGAAGGACCAACAGGTCCGAACCCAGCGCCAGAAGAACGAGCGGTGGGCGGCTGCCGCGCGGCAGGACGGCCACGACACTCTTCGCCCGCTTCCATACGAGGTCGCCGACACCCGGGCCGCAGGGAACGTGGTACCGCAGTCCTGTCTCGAGGTTCGTCACGGACAGCGAACCGAGGAGTTCGACAACGTACCGGCCCGTGACATCCGGCCCGGCCGACTCGACTGCGAGGAAGCGTCGCCCCGGGATTTCCTCCGTCCCCCTCACGGCGCTCACCGAGTGGCGGCCGTAGCCCTCGTCCGTGATGACAGCCGCGCCTCGTCGAGCGATCCACTCGGCCTCCGGGAACCTCCCGCGAACGGTGCCGTCCGCCACATTCCGCACCTCCGCGGCAGGGTCCTCCACAGCCTTCGGATCGTCGAAGTCACGTCTCAGGTAGACGATCTCGTTGCCGTCGCGTGCGAGCGCCGCGTCCCCCACCTCAGGTCCGGGCGGAACGCCCCTCTGCGCCACGGGCACGGCCCGACCGCCGCGGGCGCCCCAGATCTGGACCAGGGAGGTGGACTGCCTGTGGCCCTCCCCGCCGGGGGTGCGGTTCACAGCGACGCGCAGCAGCCTACGACCGTCCGCGGAGAAGTCCAGGGCGGCTGTTTCGGGCCGGCCGAATGTGCCGAGCGCCGGTCCCGGACGCATCCACAACCGCGTCCGACCTGGTACGTCCCAGACGGCCACCGAACCGTCCTCGGACGCGATGGCCAGCAGTCTCCCATCGTCACTCAGTTCGGCCGTTTCCGGGATGCCCGGGGGAACACCCCGGACCTGCCATGGCCGGGCACGCCCTTCGAAGATCCCGCTCCACACCTGAGCGTGTCCGGACCCGTCCGGCCCCTGTGACGTCGTCACCGCGATCGCGCCGTCCGGTGTCATGTCGAACCCACGGATCTGCTCCGCCCCCTGACCCCGGTATCCGCGGACCACGGAGGCACCCAGCAAGTACGCCTCCAGCAAGGCCTGTCTCGCCTCCTTGCCCCGCGCGTTGCGCCAAGCGGCCAGGGCCAGTCGTACGGACGAAACGGGAGACGTCTCGGCGACGCGGGACGACTCCTGCGCCAGTGCACGGGAGGCGATGCCCCGCCCACGCTCTTCCAGCGCCGAGCCCTTGCGCCAGGCCTCTCCTGCCAGGACGCCCGCCAGCAGCGTGAGGACGACCAGTGCGGCCGCCGCCAACCGCCAGCGCCTCAGGCCGCGTTCCTGATGACGGTGGCTGGCCTCGATGTACTCGAGTTCGAGCTGCGTGATGCCTACCCGAAGAGACGGGTTCGCCGCCTTCTCCAGCGACGTGGCCAGCATCGTCCCCCGCAGCAGTGCACCCGTCTCCTCACCGGTGTCCGTCCAGTGCGTCAGGGACTGCAGGAGCCGCTCCTGCCACGATCGGAAGTCCCGTGATTCCTCCAGCCATCCCCGCAGGCGTGGCCAGGCCCGGACCAGTTCCTCGTGTGCCAGGTCCACGATCGGTTCGTCCTCCGGACCGTGGGTGACCCGCACAAAGCGGGTGCGCGTGGCCAGCGCTTCGGCGGCGGACCGGACCTGCGCGGGCAGCGGGGCCAGGCGTACCGGCTTGCGGGTGAAGCCACCCGCTTCATCGGGGCGGGCCAACTGCGTGAACAGGCGGCGGACCGGCTCTTCGCCATGGTCCACGATGACCTTGCCGACCCACGTCTCGGCATGTGCGGACAGAGCACCCGCCACTCCGCCCAACGCCTCGTAGCCGGCATGGGTGAGGCGGATGCCCTTCTCACGCGCCCAGAGTTCGGTGAGGAGGAACTCCACCAGGGGCAGGCTGCCCGGCTCGTTCTCGGCTTCGTCGACGATGCGTTCCGCCAGGCCGGGTTCCAGGGTGAGGCCCGGCACGCGGATCACAGGTTCCTCGATGGCACGGAGCAGACCGGAACGGCCCAGGGGTGCCACGACCTGGGCACAGCCGCTGAGGACCCGCGCCGTGGCCGGTGCCACCAGGTCGTCGAGGGAAGCGGAGCGGAGCGTGGCGAGAACACACAGCCGCTTGCCGTCCGTCGGCACCGAGACCAACGCGACCATCAGGCCCAGCAGGGCTCGCGCTGTGGCTGGTTCGGCGGTGACGGTCTCCTCCAGCTGATTGAGGAAGAACACGTGGCCGTTGGGGCCGCAGTGGTCGAGCAGGCGCTGTCCGAGGTCGGCGGGGCTCGGCCCGGCCTCGGTGTCGAGCAGGTCTGCGAGAGCCAGTGCACCGCGCTCCTGCTCTGCGGCGCCGGCACCCGGTTCGAAGACGGAAGCCAGTGCCCGGCACAGGGTGAGCGAAGCACGCGTCCCAGGCAGCGGGCGGATCTCCGAGACCGTATGGCCGTCGGCGCGCAGGTGCGGTAGTGCCCCGGCGCGGACGAGTGAGGTCTTGCCGCTGCCGGACGGGCCGACCACCGGTACGACGAGGTGCCGGTCCACCGCGTCGAGGAGGCGTTGTGTCTCCTTCTCGCGGCCGAAGAAGTGTGCGGCGTCCTCCTCGCGGAAGGCGTCGAGTCCTCGGTACGGGCAGCGGCGCAGGTCCGGTTGGAGGTCGAGCAGGGCGGCCGCGGGGATGAGGTAAGAGGTGCCTGCCGTGCGGCCGCGGTCGGTCGCGACCGTCATGCCGACCACGGCCGCGAGTTGCTCGTCCCAGACGGGGGCTCCGCTGCACCCCGGGGAGATGTGGTGTGCGGTGCCCTCGGCCTCCATGGAGATCCAGCCCTGGCCGACGGCGCCGAGCAGCCGCCCGCCGATCCAGGCGCCGTGTTCGGCCGTGGCGGGGAAGGCCAGGATCCGGAAGCGGTGGTCCCAGACATCGCCGGCCCCTGCCAGCGGGACCGGCGTGGTGGGGGTGCCGGGGGTGTCTTCGGGCAGCCGCAGCAGTGCGATGTCGCCCGTGCCGTCCGCGGCCACCGGTCGCCAGGCCGACACCGACGCCTCGTAGGCGACGCTGCCCCGCTGGAGCGGGAACTCGACCGTCACCGGGCCCGTCGGTGGGGATTCGGCCCGTGCGTCGGTGCGCAGGGCCTGTGCGACCACGTGGGCGCAGGTGACCACCGTGCCGGGGGCGAGCAGGAATCCGGAGCCGACGGGAGTGCCGTCGGCGGACCGGACCCGGGCCACCGCGGAGCCGAGCCCCTCAGGGAACCGGTCGTTCTGCACAGGCCCGTCCTCTCCGCTTGTGTGCACCCCCGTGCGCAGTATTGGAGGGTTTGCGCCAGGCCCGTGCAAGCGGGTCGGCGGAACGTGCCCCGCACAGGGGAATTCGCCCCGAGCCGGTCCCCGGGAGCGGAGCGTCGTGCTAGCGGTGTGGGCTTGTCCACACTCTCCCCTCGCAGGTCAACGGCAAGTTGACGGCTGTTCGCGGCCGTGGTGGACTGCCGGGGCCAATACGGCGGTAGGAGAGGAAGCCGGTGGAAGTCCGGCGCGGTCCCGCCACTGTCACCGGGGTAGCAATCACCGGGAGCCAGGAACTCTCACCGCCGGTCTCGTCGAACCAGGGCGTGGACACCCTGAGTGAGGACATATCGCCATGTTCGGCTGCCGATCGAGGGTCAGTACTCCACCGTTGTCCGCCCCCGTGGCCGGCTGAGCCCATGGGTGCCGGTCGCGTCCACGCGTACGGTGCCGCCGTCGGTCTGATCGGTGATCTGCTGCTGGGCGATCCTCGCCGAGGGCATCCGGTCGCCGCGTTCGGGCGGGCCGCGGGTGCTGTGGAGCGGGTGTTGTGGCGGGACCACCGGGGGTGGGGCGCGCTGCACACCGTGGTGTGTGCGGGCGGGGCCGTCGCGCTGGGAGCCGTCGCCGCGCGTGCCGTGCGTACGTCCGCCCCCGCGTCGATCGGACTGGCCGGTGTCGCCACCTGGGCCGTCGTCGGGGGGACTTCGCTCGCCCGGGAGGCGCAGGCCGTCGGGCGGGCCCTGGAGGCCGGGGACGTCGAAGCGGCCCGTGCGCGGCTGCCGCATCTGTGCGGACGGGATCCGCAGGCCCTGGACGCCGACGGGATCGCCCGGGCCGTCGTCGAGTCCGTCGCGGAGAACACCTCCGACGCGGTCGTGGGAGCGCTCGTGTGGGGGGCCATGGGTGGCGTGCCGGGGCTTCTCGGGTTCCGGGCCGTCAACACCCTCGACGCCATGGTCGGGCACAAGTCGGCCCGGTACCGGCGCTACGGGTGGGCCTCCGCGCGGCTGGACGATGTCATGGGGTGGCCGGGGGCCCGGCTGACCGCCGTGCTCGCGGCCGTGGCCGGGGGCGATCCGCGGGGAGCCGTGGGGGCCTGGCGTGCCGATGCCGCCAAGCATCCGAGTCCCAACGCCGGGCCTGTGGAGGCCTCGTTCGCGGGGGCGCTCGGGGTGCGGCTCGGCGGGACCCTGTCCTACGGCGGGCGCGTGGAGCACCGGCCCGTGCTCAACGGCGCGGGGCGCGCCGTCGGTACCCGGGACATCGAACGGGCCGTGCGGCTGTCCAGGCGTGTCGGCTGGCTCGCGCTCGGCGTCTGTGTCGCCGCGCGCCACATCGTGAAGGGGCGTACGTCATGACGGGCGGTGGGCTTCTCGTCGCCGGTACCACCTCCGACGCCGGCAAGAGCGTCGTGACCGCCGGGATCTGCCGGTGGCTGGTGCGGCAGGGCGTCAAGGTCGCGCCCTTCAAGGCGCAGAACATGTCCCTGAATTCGTTCGTGACGCGGGAAGGCGCCGAGATCGGGCGGGCGCAGGCCATGCAGGCGCAGGCGTGCCGCGTGGAGCCGACCGCGCTGATGAATCCCGTGCTGCTCAAGCCCGGCGGCGAGCAGAGCAGTCAGGTCGTGCTGCTGGGCAAGCCGGTCGGCGAGCTCAGTGCGCGCGGCTATCACGGAGGACGGCAGCAGAAGCTGCTCGGGACGGTGCTGGACTGCCTGGAGCGGTTGCGGGGCACGTATGACGCGGTGATCTGTGAGGGGGCCGGTTCTCCCGCCGAGATCAATCTGCGGCGGACGGACATCGTCAATATGGGAATCGCCCGCAACGCCGGTCTCCCCGTGCTCGTCGTCGGCGACATCGACCGGGGCGGGGTCTTCGCCTCGTTCTTCGGGACCGTCGCCCTGCTGTCGCGCGAGGACCAGGAGTGTGTCGCCGGGTTCCTCGTCAACAAGTTCCGCGGGGACGTCTCCCTGCTGGAGCCGGGGCTCGACATGCTCCACGGCCTCACCGGGCGGCACACGTACGGCGTTCTGCCCTTCCGGCACGGGCTCGGCATCGACGAGGAGGACGGGCTGCGCGTCTCCCTGCGGGGGACGGTCCGGGAGTCCGTCGTCGCCCCGCCCGTGGGCGAGGACGTGCTGCGCGTCGCCGTCTGCGC
The DNA here is from genome assembly GCF_042674225.1 of Streptomyces sp. NPDC056948. NCBI lineage: Bacteria > Bacillati > Actinomycetota > Actinomycetes > Kitasatosporales > Streptomycetaceae > Streptomyces > Streptomyces sp. NPDC056948. The sequence goes on along the minus strand of NZ_JBHUQX010000135.1, from coordinate 11,243 downwards.
GGTCCCTCTCATGTCCAACTTCACGGATGTCGACGCGCTGGCCGCCGAACCCGGGGTCGTCGTGCGGTTCGTGGACCGGCCGGAGGAACTGGCCGACGCCGACCTCGTCATCGTGCCGGGGACCCGGGGAACCGTCCGTGCCCTGGAGTGGCTCCGCGAGCGCGGGCTGGCCGAGGCTCTCGTGCGCAGGGCCGCCGAGCAGCGGCCCGTGCTGGGCATCTGCGGCGGCTTCCAGATCCTCGGCGAGCACATCGAGGACGACGTCGAGAGCCGCAGGGGCCAGGTGGACGGGCTCGGGATCCTGCCCGTGCGGGTGCGGTTCGCCCGCGAGAAGACCCTCACCCGGCCGGCGGGCGAGGCACTCGGGGAGCAGGTCGAGGGCTACGAGATCCACCACGGGGTCGCCGATGTCACCGGCGGCGTCCCCTTCTTGGACGGCTGCCGGGTCGGCCAGACCTGGGGCACGCACTGGCACGGCTCGCTGGAGTCGGACGGATTCCGGCGTGCCTTCCTGCGCGAGGTGGCGGCCGCCGCCGGCCGCCGCTTCGTACCGGCGCCGGACACCTCGTTCGCCGCGCTGCGCGAGGAGCAGCTCGACCGGCTCGGCGACCTGATCGAACAGCACGCGGACACGGACGCCCTGTGGCGGCTCATCGAGTCCGGCGCGCCGCCGGGACTGCCCTTCGTCCCGCCGGGAGCGCCCACATGAGGACCGTGGCGATGGTGTGGACCGCCGGCACGGCGACCGGGGGCCACCTGAGACGCTGGACCGGCTGCCTGATCCCCGGCTGCCTGATCCATCCGCAACTCGAAGGCGACTTGGAGGACGACGAAAAGTGACCACCCCCTTTCCGTTCACGGCCGTGGTCGGCCAGGACGATCTGCGGCTCGCGCTGCTGCTGAACGCCGTGTCACCGGCGGTCGGCGGTGTGCTGGTGCGCGGCGAGAAGGGCACGGCCAAGTCGACGGCCGTGCGAGCGCTGTCGGCGCTCATGCCGGAGGTGGACGTCGTCTCCGAGTGCCGCTTCTCCTGCGACCCCGGCTCGCCCGACCCCGGCTGCCCGGACGGGCCGCACGAGCCGGGGGGCTTCGCCTCCCGGCCGGCCCGCATGGTCGAGCTGCCCGTCGGCGCCTCCGAGGACCGGCTGGTGGGCGCGCTGGACATCGAACGGGCGCTGTCGGAGGGCGTGAAGGCCTTCGAGCCCGGCCTGCTGGCCGACGCGCACCGCGGCATCCTCTACGTCGACGAGGTCAACCTCCTCCACGACCACCTGGTCGACCTGCTGCTGGACGCGGCCGCGATGGGCGCCTCGTACGTGGAACGCGAGGGCGTCTCCGTGCGGCACGCCGCCCGCTTCCTGCTGGTCGGCACCATGAACCCCGAAGAGGGCGAGCTGCGGCCGCAGTTGCTCGACCGGTTCGGGCTGACCGTCGAGGTCGCGGCCTCGCGCGAGCCCGAGCAGCGGGTCGAGGTCGTACGACGGCGGCTGGCGTACGACGACGACCCGGCCGGGTTCGCCGCCCGCTGGGCCGAGGAGGAGGCCGACGTACGGGCCCGGATCGTGGCCGCGCGGGACCTGCTGCCGTCGGTGCGGCTGGGCGACGACGCGCTGCGGCAGATCGCGGCGACCTGTGCGGCCTTCGAGGTGGACGGCATGCGCGCCGACATCGTGATGGCCCGGACCGCCACCGCGCTGGCGGCCTGGGCCGGGCGTACGGAGGTGCTCGCCGAGGACGTACGGCAGGCCGCGCTGCTCGCGCTGCCGCACCGCCGGCGCCGCAACCCCTTCGACGCGCCGGGTCTTGACGAGGACAAGCTGGACGAGACCCTGGAGGAGTTCTCCGGGGACGACGACCCGGACCCGGACCTCGACCCGGACCCGGACTCGGGGCCGGACGGGCCCGGCGGGGGCGGTGGACAGCCGGCCCCCGACGACGGGCCGCAGGGCGGTGACCAGGAGGCCGGGCCGGAGGCCGAGCAGGACGGTCAGCCGCAGCCGCAGCCGTCGGGAGTCGGCCAGCAGTCGGCCGCACGCGCTTCCGAACCCTTCCGGACCAAGGTGCTGAGCGTGCCCGGACTCGGCGAGGGTGCCGCCGGGCGGCGTTCGCGGGCGCGGACCGAACACGGGCGGACCACGGGCGCCCGGCGTCCGAAGGGCTCCCTCACCAAGCTGCACCTGGCGGCGACCGTGCAGGCCGCGGCCCCGCACCAGCGGGCGCGCGGACGGTCCGGGCCGGGGCTCGTGGTGCGCCGCGACGATCTGCGGCAGGCCACCCGCGAGGGCCGCGAGGGCAATCTCGTGCTGTTCGTCGTGGACGCCTCCGGGTCGATGGCGGCGCGGCAGCGGATGAGCGCCGTGAAGGGGGCCGTGCTGTCGCTGCTGCTGGACGCGTACCAGCGCCGGGACAAGGTGGGTCTGGTGACCTTCCGGGGGTCGGGCGCGGATGTCGCGCTGCCGCCGACCTCGTCCGTGGACGCGGCGGCGGCCCGGCTGGAGTCGCTGCCGACCGGCGGCCGTACGCCGCTGTCCGCCGGGCTGCTGCGCGCGCACGACGTGCTGCGGGTGGAGCGGCTGCGCGATCCCGCGCGGCGGCCGCTGGTCGTGGTGGTGACGGACGGGCGGGCCACCGGCGGCCCGGAGCCGGTCGCCCTGGCCGGGCGTGCGGCGCGGCTGTTCGCGGCCGAGGGCGTGGCGTCCGTCGTCGTGGACTGCGAGTCGGGTCCGGTGCGGCTGGGGCTCGCCGGGCAGCTCGCGGGTGAGCTGGGCGGCACCGCCGTGACGCTGGACGAGCTGCGGGCCGACTCGATCGCCGGTCTGGTCAAGGATGTGCAGGGTACTTCGAGGAGGGCCGCGTAATGCCGCAGGGACAGCCGAGTGTCGTTCCGGACGACGGACTGACGACCCGACAGCGCCGGAACCGGCCGCTCGTCTTCGTGCACACGGGCGTCGGCAAGGGCAAGTCCACCGCCGCCTTCGGGCTCGCGCTGCGGGCCTGGAACCAGGGGTGGCCGATCGGGGTGTTCCAGTTCGTCAAGTCGGCGAAGTGGAAGGTCGGCGAGGAGAACGCGCTGCGCGTGCTCGGGGCGTCCGGTGAGGGCGGGTCCGTCGACTGGCACAAGATGGGCGAGGGCTGGTCGTGGGTGCAGCGCGACGGGCAGATGGACAACGAGGAGAAGGCCCGGGAGGGCTGGGAGCAGGTCAAGCGGGACCTGGCGGCCGAGACGTACAAGCTGTATGTGCTGGACGAGTTCGCCTACCCCCTGCACTGGGGCTGGATCGACACCGACGAGGTCGTGGAGGTGCTGCGGAACCGGCCCGGGACCCAGCATGTCGTGATCACCGGGCGTAACGCGCCGGAGAAGCTCGTCGACTTCGCGGACCTCGTGACCGACATGTCCAAGGTGAAGCACCCCATGGACACCGGTCAGAAGGGGCAGAGGGGCATCGAGTGGTGATGTCGTCGTCCGTCCCTCGGCTGGTCATCGCCGCGCCGGCTTCCGGCAGCGGCAAGACCACCGTTGCCACGGGGCTGATGGCCGCGTTCGCCGCGCGGGGACTCGCCGTGTCCCCGCACAAGGTCGGGCCGGACTACATCGACCCCGGGTATCACGCGCTCGCGAGCGGGCGCCTGGGACGGAACCTCGACGCCTACCTGTGCGGACCGGAGCTGGTCGGGCCGTTGTTCCTGCACGGGGCGCGGGGGTGTGACATCGCCGTCGTCGAGGGCGTGATGGGGCTGTTCGACGGGGCGGCCGGTGAGGGCGAGCTGGCGTCCACGGCTCATGTCGCCAAGTTGCTGCGGGCGCCGGTGGTGCTGGTCGTCGACGCGTCGTCGCAGTCCCGGTCGGTGGCGGCACTGGTGCACGGGTTCACCTCCTGGGATCCGGAGGTGCGGGTCGGGGGCGTGATTCTTAATAAGGTCGCGTCGGACCGGCACGAGTGGCTGCTGCGGGAGGCCATGGAGCAGGTCGGGGTGCCGGTGCTCGGGGTGCTGCGGCGGGCGCCACAGGTGGACACGCCGTCGCGGCATCTGGGGCTGGTGCCGGTCGCCGAGCGGCGCGAGGAGGCTGTCGGTGCTGTCGCGGCCATGGCCGCGCAGGTTTCCGAGGGTTGTGATCTGGACGCGTTGACGCGGTTGGCCCGGAGTGCGGGCGCGTTGTCCTGCGCGGCCTGGGACGCGGCCGAGGCCGTCTCCCTGGCCGCCGACCGGCCGGCGCGGTCGCACGACAGACCCCGGCCGCGGATCGCCGTGGCGGGCGGTGAGGCGTTCACCTTCTCCTACGCCGAGCACACCGAACTGCTCACCGCCGCCGGTGCCGAAGTCGTGCCCTTCGATCCCCTGCGGGACGAGGAACTGCCCGAAGAGACAAGCGGGTTGGTGATCGGGGGCGGGTTCCCGGAGATGTACGTCTCCGAGCTGTCGGCCAATGAACCCCTGCGCAAGGCCGTCGCCGGCCTGGCCGAGAGCGGCGCTCCGGTCGCGGCCGAGTGCGCGGGGCTGCTGTATCTGTGCCGGGAGCTGGACGGGAAGCCGATGTGCGGGGTGCTGGACGCCGGGGCGCGGATGACGCAGCGGCTCACCCTGGGGTACCGGGACGCCGTGGCGGTCGGCGACAGTGTGCTCGCGGCGGCGGGGACACGGATGCGGGGGCACGAATTCCACCGGACCGCCGTGGAGCCCGGCTCGGGGCCGGATCCCGCCTGGGGGTTCCGGTCCCCGGAGCGGCGGATCGAAGGGTTCGTACGGCGCGGTGTGCACGCGAGTTATCTGCACACGCACTGGGCGTCCGAGCCCGGTGTCGCCCTCCGGCTCGTGGAGAGGTGCCGGACGTCATGAGCGGCACGCTGGTCGGCGTCGGGGTCGGGCCCGGTGACCCGGAGCTGGTGACGGTGCGGGGTGTGAACGCCCTGCGGGAGGCGGACGTCGTCGTCGTGCCCGTGCCGGACACCGGGGAGCGCGGGCGGGCCGAGGCCACCGTGGTGCACTACGTGCCCGAGGAGAAGGTCGTCCGGGTCGCGCTCGCGCCGGCCGAGCGGAGCGACCGGGCGCGGCGCGAGGCGGCGTGGGCGGCCGCCGGGGACCGGGTGGCGGGGCTGCTGGGGAATCGCGGCCGCGTCGCCTTCGCGGCCGTCGGCGATCCCCATGCGGACTCCGCCTTCGCGCATCTCGCGCGGACCGTCGCCGAGTCGGTGCCGGGGGTGGCCGTGGAGACCGTGCCCGGGATCACCGCCGTGCAGGAGCTCGCGGCCCGGTCGGGCGTTGTGGGGCCGTCGGGGCCGACCAGCGAGGTCGCCGGGGTGTCGCGGTCGGTGCCGGACGACGAGGAGGTGGCGACGCGGGCCGAGGCGGCCTGGCCGTGGCCGCCGCCGCGGGAGGCAGCCGAGCGCGAGGCAGTGCCGCGACCGCAGTCCCTCGTCGTCGGGGTCGGGGCGTCGCAGGGTGCCCCTGTCGAGGAGGTGCTCGGGCTCGTCGAGGACACCCTGCGGGAGGCCGGGCTGTCCGCGGCGTCCGTCGCCGAGCTCGCCACCCTCGACGCCAAGGCCGAGGAGCCGGGCGTCGTCGGGGCAGCGCGGCGGCTCGGGGTGCCCCTGGTGACGTACTCCGCCGGGGAGTTGGCGGAGGTCGAGGTGCCGAACCCGTCCGACGCGCCGCTCGCCGCCGCCGGCACCCCGTCGGTGGCCGAGGCCGCCGCGCTCGCCGGCGGGGGTGAACTCCTCGTCCCCAAGCGGAAGTCGGCCGCGAGCCCGGCGCGGGCGACCTGTGCCGTCGCCCGGCGGCCAGGGGTGGACGGGCTCCGGCCGGGCGCCCGCCCGGACACCTCACGCGACACGGGTCCCGGCCCGACCCGTCCGGCCGGATCCGCGGCCGCGCTCAACGTTCCGCCGTACCACCCCACTTCCGCCGAGGAGCGCCTGTGACCACCCCGCCCGCCCTGCTCATCGCCGGCCAAGGCACCCGTGACGACACCGGATCCGAGGCGTTCCGCGCGTTCGTACGGGAGCTGGGGGCCCGGCGCCCCGGACTGCCCGTCGCGGGCGGCTTCGTCGAGCTGTCGCGGCCGCCGCTGGGCGACGCCGTCACGGAGCTGGTGGAGCGGGGCGTACGGCACTTCACCGCCGTTCCGCTGATGCTGGTGCCCGCCGGACCCGCCAAGGGCGGCATCCGGGCGGCCCTGGCCCGTGCGAAGGAGCGGCACCCCGGGATCTCGTACTCGTACGGGCCCCCGCTCGGCCCGCACCCGGCGCTGCTGGACGTCCTGGAGCGGCGGCTGGACGAGGCGCTGGGCGGCACCGCGGGGCGCAGACCGGGTGACCGGGCCGATGTGACGGTGCTGCTGGTGGGGCCCGGGTCCACGGACCCGGACGCCAACGCCGAGGTGCACAGGGCGGCACGGCTGCTGTGGGAGGGCCGCGGGTACGCGGGGGTCGAGACGGCGTTCGCGTCGCTGGCGGCGCCGGACGTGCCGAACGGGCTCGACCGGTGCGTGCGGCTGGGGGCCCGGCGGATCGTGGTCCTGCCGTACTTCCTGTTCACCGGCGTCCAGCCGGACCGGGTGCGGCAGCAGACGGAGGGCTGGGCGGAGGCGCACCCCGAGACCGAGGTGCGCTCGGCCGGCGTCATCGGTCCGGAGCCGGAGCTGCTGGACCTGGTGTGGGAGCGCTACGAGGAGGCCGTCAGGGGCCGGCACACGCCCGAGCACTTCCACCGGGGGACGGACTCGCATGCGCACTGAGAGCGGGCACGATCTGCGGCACCACGGGGACGCGGAGGTCCGGGACGACGGCGGCTCGCTCGTCGATCTGGCCGTGAACGTCCGGGCCGACACGCCTCCGGTGTGGCTGCGGGAGCACATCGCCGCGTCGCTGGGCGGGCTCGCGGCCTACCCCGACGGTCGGGCCGCACGCGCGGCGGTGGCGGAGCGGCACGGACTGCCGGCGGAGCGGGTGCTGCTGACGGCGGGCGCGGCGGAGGCGTTCGTGCTGCTGGCGCGGGCGCTGAAGGTGCGGCGGCCGGTCGTCGTCCACCCGCAGTTCACGGAGCCGGAGGCGGCGCTGCGGGACGCGGGGCACACGGTCGGCCGGGTGCTGCTGCGCGACGAGGACGGCTTCCGGCTGGACCCGGCGGCCGTTCCCGAGGACGCGGACCTGGTGGTGATCGGCAATCCGACGAACCCGACGTCGGTGCTGCATCCGGCCGAGACCATCGCCGGGCTCGCCCGTCCCGGGCGGGTGCTGGTGGTGGACGAGGCGTTCATGGACGCGGTGCCGGGCGAGCGCGAGGCCCTGGCGGACCGCGTCGACGTACCCGGTCTGGTGGTGCTGCGCAGCCTGACCAAGACGTGGGGGCTGGCCGGGCTGCGGATCGGGTACGTGCTGGCGGCGCCCGAGACCATCGAGGACCTGGAGCGGGCGCAGCCGCTGTGGCCGGTGTCGACACCGGCTTTGGCCGCGGCACGGGCGTGCGTGGGACCGCGGGGCGTGGCCGAGGCGGCCCACGCCGCCCATCGCGTCGCGGCGGACCGCGCCCACCTGGTGGCGGGCCTCGCACGGTTCGCCGCGGCGGGGTTGCGGGTGGTCGAGCCGGCTCAGGGCCCGTTCCTCCTGGTACGCCTGCCGCACGCGGCGGCCGTACGCCGACGCCTGCGCGACCTCGGCTACGCCGTGCGCCGCGGCGACACGTTCCCCGGCCTGGACGAGCAGTGGCTGCGACTGGCGGTACGGGACCGGACCACGACGGACGGGTTCCTGGGGGCGCTGGAGCGTGCGGTGACGGGCTGACGGTTCGCGGTGGGCGGAGGGCGCGTGCGGGGCTTCCCGGTGGGCCGCTCGTCGACGCCGTCGGGCTCTGCGGCCGGCATCGCCGGGCGGCTGCCCGGCCGCGTGCGGTGACGGGCTGACGCTCACGGTGGCGGGGGCCCGAGCGGGTTCCCGCCCGCGGTTCGTCGGCGCCGTGGGGCTCGGCGGCCGGCATCGCCAGGCGGCTGCCCGGCCTGGGCGGCCCCCGCCCCCTCCCCCTCGGTCGGTGTGCCGGGAGCGGCTTCCAGGAGAGTCGGCGGGCCGGGCGCGATCGGGCCCTGCCGTCTCCGTGGAACGATCCCCCGCCCGGCCGACGCCCCGCGGCCTCGGATGTCAGCCCCGGCGGCGTGCCAGGGCCACCGCTCCCCCGCCCACGGCGAGCAGGGGGATCGCGCCGCCCATGACGTACGGGGTCGTCGGGCTGCCGCCCGTCTCGGCCAGGCCCTCCTCGGCCGGGGCACCCTGCGGCTCGATCGCGGCGGGGGCGTCGGACGGCTCGGCCGGTGGCTGTGCGGCGGGCGCGGCCTTCGGTGTCTCGCAGGTCGCCTCGGCCAGGGTGAGCGTGCCGTTCACCTCGGCCACGTTCAGCTTCAACGGGTTGACGGACACCTTGAGTTCGAGGGCGGTGGCGGCGGCCGTCCGGGACGTCGTCCGCGGGTTGGAGAGGTCCAGGCGTACGTCGCCGACGCCCGGCACCTTGACGTCCGTCGGGCCGCCGGCGGTCAGGGTGACGCGCTTGCCGAGCACGGTCACCGAGCCGGGCAGGTCGGTCGTGGCGACGGGCTTCTTCCCGGCCTCGCAGACGGCCTTCGCGGTGACCTGCTCGATCTCGACGACCGACAGCAGCGGCAGGCCGGGGACATGGACGCGGGCGCGGGCCAGGGTGGTGCTCCCCTCGGCCTTCGTGGCGGTCGCGGTGGCTCTCGCCTCGGCCGCCTCCGCGCGCAGCACGCTGAAGGGCTGTCCGCCGTTCACCCCGTCCAGGCGGGCGGTCAACGCCGTCTTCTCGGCGCTCTGCGGGGCCCGGACCTCGTTGAGGGAGACGGCGAGCGGGGCCTCGACCGACTTGTTCAGCAGGGAGACATCGAGGCCGGTGCGCAGAACGACGGCGCTCGCGCGGCCGTGATCGCCGGTGGCGTGCGCCGGGCTCACGCCGGTCAGTGCCACAGGCCCGGCCGCGAGGGCCGTGGCCGTCGCCACGGTCGCCAGACGGCGTGCGGGCATGCGGAAGGAAGTGCTGTCACGGTGGGGACTCCAGGAGAGACAGGCTCGGGACCCGGAAAGACTCGCGCACCCGGCGTACGGCGTCAGCGATCTGACGCCTCTTCACTCCAACGTGGCGATACCGTGGAAGTTTTCGAATCCCCCGGCACAGGCGTTCCCCGGCGTCACCCTCGCGGCTACCCGACCACGCGCCCGTTCAGCACCACCCGGCGCGGCGCCGCCAGTACGCGTACGTCCGCCCGCGGGTCCTCGTCGTAGACGACCAGGTCGGCCGGGGCGCCCTCGTCCAGGCCGGGGCGGCCGAGCCAGGTGCGGGCCGTCCAGGTTCCCGCCGCCAGGGCGTCGAGGGGCGGGATGCCGGCGGTGACCAGTTCGGCGACCTCGGCCGCCGCCAGGCCGTGCGCGAGGCCGCCGCCGGCGTCGGTGCCGACGAAGACGGGGATGCCGGCGTCGTAGGCGCCCCGGACGGTGTCGTAGCGGCGTTCGTGCAGCCGGCGCATATGGGCCGACCAGCGCGGGAACCGGGACTCACCGCCGTCGGCGAGCTGCGGGAAGGTCGCGATGTTGACCAGGGTCGGGACGATGGCGACGCCCCGTTCGGCGAACAGCGGGATGAGGTCCTCGGTCAGGCCCGTCGCGTGTTCGATGCAGTCGATGCCCGCCTCGACGAGGTCCCGCAGCGAGTCCTCCGCGAAGCAGTGCGCGGTGACGCGGGCGCCCAGGCGGTGGGCCTCGGCGATCGCCGCCTCCACCGCGCCGCGGGGCCAGCAGGCCGACAGATCGCCGAGATCGCGGTCGATCCAGTCGCCGACCAGCTTGACCCAGCCGTCGCCCCGCCGGGCCTCCTGGGCGACATAGGCGACCAGGTCCTCCGGCTCGATCTCCCAGGCGTAGTTGCGGATGTAGCGGCGGGTGCGGGCGATGTGCCGCCCGGCGCGGATGATCTTCGGCAGGTCCTCGCGGTCGTCGACCCAGCGGGTGTCGGAGGGCGAACCCGCGTCGCGGATCAGCAGCGTGCCCGCGTCCCGGTCGGTCAGGGCCTGCTTCTCGGCGACGTCCTGGGCGACCGCGCCGTGCCGGTCGAGTCCCACGTGGCAGTGCGCGTCGACGAGGCCGGGCAGGGCCCAGCCCTTGACGGTGCGGATGTCGCGGGCGCCGGCGGGACGGTCGTAGGAGACGCGGCCGTCCACCACCCACAGTTCGTCGCGGACGTCCTCGGGCCCGACGAGCACCCGTCCCTTCACGTGCAGCACCGTGCGATCGCTCATGCACCGCACCCTAGTGAGCCGCGGACCTCACCTGCGAGGGGGGACGTACCCGCCGGATACCCTCGATGCCGTCGGCCCTGTGACGATGCCGTTCGACCCGTGAATGAAGAGAGCCCCACCGTGACGCACCCGTTTCTGGACCTGGCCCCGCTCGGCGCGGACCGCTTCGCCGCGATCGAGGACCGTGTGGCGCGGCTGCTGAGCACCGAGCAGGACGTCGTGATCATGCAGGGCGAGGCGCTGCTGCCGCTGGAGGGCGCGATCCGTGCCGCGGCCGGTCCGGGTACGACGGCGCTGAACGTCATCACGGGCCCGTACGGGCAGACCTTCGGCGACTGGCTGCGGGACTGCGGTGCCACGGTGGTCGACCTGGCGGTGCCCTTCCACACGGCGGTCACGGCCGAGCAGATCCGGCAGGCCTTCGCCGAGCACCCGGAGATCGACTTCGTGTCCCTGGTGCACGCGGAGGCGGCGACCGGGAACACCAATCCGGTCGCGGGGATCGGCGAGGTGGTGCGGGCGCACGGGGCGCTGTTCTACCTGGACGCGGTGGCGTCGATCGGTGCCGAGCCGGTGCTGACGGACGCGTGGGGCGTGGACCTGTGCGTGATCGGGGCGCAGAAGGCGATGGGCGGTCCTGCCGGTGTCTCGGCGGTGTCGGTGAGCGAGCGGGCCTGGGCCCGGATGGCGGCGAACCCGCGGGCGCCGCGCCGGTCGTATCTGTCGCTCCTCGACTGGAAGGAGCGCTGGATCGACGGCGGCCGCAAGGCGCTGCCGCACGCTCCGGCGCAGTTGGAGATGCTGGGGCTCGAGGCGTGCGTGGAGCGGATCGAGGCGGCGGGTCCGGACACCGTGATGGCCCGGCACGCCTCCGCCGCGGCGGCCACGCGGGCCGGGGCGGTCGCGCTCGGTGGCGTCCTGGAGCCGTATGTGTACGAGGCCCGGGACGCGG
>NZ_JBHUQX010000134.1:0-21519 GCF_042674225.1 Streptomyces sp. NPDC056948 | reverse complement strand
CCGTTGACGCGGACGTGCCCGCCGCGGCAGGCGGTGGCTCCCATGGAACGGGTCTTGACGAGACGTACGGACCAGATCCAGCTGTCGACGCGGACGGTCTCGCCGCTCTGCGGCCCGGCCGCGTCGGCGGCGGCGATCGCCTCGGCGACCTTCGGGTCGAGGGCCTTCGCCTCTCCGTTGCCGGAGTTGTTCGCCGCACCTTGTGAAGCCATGTCCCCGACCTTAGTCCGCCGGGTCGTCCGATCGGGCGGGGAATCGCCCTCCCACCCGCATCTACAAAGCAAGTTTTGCAAAATGTCTTTTGCTGAATGGTCGCGGCGGCCTACTCTCCCCGGCATGGACAGCGACGAGCACAAGCGTGTACTCGACCCTGAGCACGACACCGCCGCCCTGAAGGCCCTCACCCACCCCCTGCGTATTCGGCTGCTCGGGCTGCTGCGGCAGGACGGGCCCGCCACGGCCAGTGAGCTCGCCGCGCGGACGGGGGAGTCGTCGGCGTCGGCCAGTTACCACCTGCGGGTGCTGGCGAAGTACGCCTTCATCGCCGAGGCCGAGCATCGTGACGGGCGGGAGCGGCGCTGGCGGGCGCTGCACACCATGACGTCCTGGAGCAACGAGGCGATGGAGTCCTCCGAGGCGGGCCGGGCCTTCGTCAGCCTGGCGCGGCGGCGGCAGTTGGAGCACCTGGAGCTGTCCCTCGCCCGGCACGAGGCGGACATGGCCGGCGGGCGACTCGGTCAGGAGTGGGTGGAGTCGTCCGGGATCAGCGATCTCATGCCCCGGCTGACGGCCGGATCGCTCGCCGAGCTCTGGGAAACGATCGCCGGGAAGCTGGAGGAACTGACCGCCCGGGACGCGGACGACCCGCGTGCCGAACCCGTGGTGTTCCTCACCGCCGGCCTGCCGCTCGCCCCGCAGGACCGTGACGGCGTGGACCCACGCGACCCTGAGGTCGTAGACCCACGCGACCGTGAGGTCGTAGACCCGCACGGCCGTGACGATGCGGACCGGCAAGGCCGTGCGGGCGGGGCCCGCGAGGGCACCTCATGACGCGTCTCGTGGCCGAAGCGCCCGGGTTACGGACCGCTCGCCGCCGGTACGTCACCGTCTGCGCGCTCTTGTGGCTGCCGCCGGGCCTCGGTATGGCCTCGATGGTCCTCCTGTTCAGCGAGCGCGGGATGTCCCTGGCCGCCGTCGCGGGCCTCTTCGCCGCTCACTCACTGACCGTGGCCGCGCTGGAGCTGCCCACGGGCGGGCTCTCCGACGTTCTCGGGCGCCGGCCGGTCCTGGCCATGGCCGGTGTGCTCAACGCCGTCGCCTCGCTCCTGGTCGGCCTCGGCACCACCGCCTGGGTGCTCACCGCCGGCATGGTGCTCATGGGCGTGGCCCGGGCCTTGGCCAGCGGTACCGCAGAGGCCTGGTACGTCGACACCGTGCAGGAGGTGTCCGGCCCCGACGCCGAGCTGCGCACGGGACTGGCCCGGGGCGGATCCGCGACCTCCGCCGCGCTCGCGGTCGGACTGCTGCTCGGCGGGGCCCTGCCCTGGCTGCTCGGCGTAGGGCCCGACCTCGGTGCCAGGCTGAGTGGGGCGACGTCCGGGGCGGTGCCGCCCTTGGCCGTTCCCGTGCTGCTCGGAGCCGCAGTCAGGGTCGCGTTCGTCTGTTATGTGCTGGCCGTCCTGAGGGAGCCGTCGCGACCGCCGGCCACCCTGCGTTCCGTGCTGCGCGGAGTGCCGGTCACCGTCCTGGGCGGGCTGCGGCTGGGCGGACGGGACGCGCTGGTCCGCCGGGTCGTGCTCAGTGCCGCGGCCGCCGGAAGTGCCCTGGCCGTCATCGAACTGCTCATACCGGGCCGTACCGTCGCGCTGACCGGGGCGACCGGGTCCGGGGCGCTGGTCTACGCCGCGCTCGCCTGTGCGGGTTTCGTCTGCTCCGGTGTCGGCAGCCACCTCGCCCCGCTCGCAGCCCGGGTCGCGGGCAGCGGAGAGCGGGCCGTGCTGATCTGCCTCGGGGCCGGGGCGAGCGGCCTGCTCCTGCTCGGTGTCACCGCGTCCTCCGTGCGTCCGGTGGCCACGACCCTCGCGGTCGTCGGCTTCTGCCTGATCTACCTCGGTCTCGGCGCGGCGGGCCCGAACGAGAACGACCTGCTGCACCGACGCGTCTCCAGCGAGGGCCGCGCCACCGCCCTGTCCGTCCAGTCCCTCGCCCAGCAACTGGTCGGCGCGCTCACCGGCCTGGCCGCCGGGGCGCTGCGGCCGGGCCCGTTGCCCTGGCTGCTGACGAGTGCCGTGCTGCTGTCCGGAGCCCTGCTCTGGCTCCGCCGCGGCGGCCAACGGTCCCCGCAGGCGGCGGCGTCCGAGTCCGGCGCACCGGTCCGGCCGGACGGCCCCGAGGGGCATGGCCCCCGGGCCCCGGGACGGCCGCGACCCGCACCCGCGCCTACCGTGGAGTGATGGACGCCAGCGGCCTTCCTCTCCTCGACCGGCGCATCGCGGACTGCCGGGCCTGCCCGCGGCTGGTCTCCTGGCGTGAGGAAGTGGCCCGTGCCAAGCGGGCCGCCTATGCGGACTGGACGTACTGGGGCCGGCCGGTGCCCGGGTTCGGGCCGGCGGACGCCCGGCTGCTGATCGTGGGGCTCGCCCCCGCCGCTCACGGCGGCAACCGCACCGGGCGGATGTTCACCGGCGACCGGTCCGGGGACGTCCTGTTCGAGGCGCTGTACGACGTCGGCCTCGCCTCGCAGCCCACGGCCGAGCACGCCCACGACGGCCTGGAGCTGTACGGCGTACGCGTCACCTCGCCCGTGCACTGCGCCCCGCCCGCCAACAAGCCCACCCCCGAGGAGCGGGACACGTGCCGTCCCTGGCTCGTGCGGGAACTGGGGCTGCTGCGTCCGACACTGCGTGCCGTCGTCGTGCTCGGCGCCTTCGGCTGGCAGGCCGCGCTGCCGGCGTTCGCCGAGGCGGGCTGGTCCGTGCCCCGGCCCCGCCCCGCCTTCGGTCATGGGGCCCGTTACGTCCTCGACGGCCTGGAGCTCTTCGGCTGCTTCCACGTCAGCCAGCGCAACACCTTCACCGGCCGCCTCACCCCCGAGATGCTGCGCGACGTCCTGCGGACGGCCGCGGGGGCGGCGGGTCTGCCGTCGGACGGATGAGCTAGGAGGCCTCGTCCCCGAACAGGTGCCGCACGGTGGAGCGGTAGTTGGTCCGTACGTGCGTGAGCGCGTGCGCGCGGGCCCGGTCCGGGTCGCCCGAGGCGATCGCCTCGTACAACTCGCGGTGTTCGACGAGGAGCTGGGGCCACTCCTCGTTGCGCCGGGTCATCCAGCGCAGCCGGCCGGCGACCGGTTCCAGGGCCTCGGTCAGCAGGCTGTTGCCCGCCATCGCCATGATGCGGTCGTGCAGGCGGCTGTTGACGTCCGTGATCACCTCGGCGTCCTCGGCCTCGGTCGCGGTGGCCGCGCGGTCGAGGAGGCCCTGGACCTCGGCCAGGTCCTCCGGGGTCGCGCGGGACGCGGCGAGTCCGGCGGCGTAGACCTCGAGGGCCTCGCGCAGTTCGAACAGTTCCTTGACGTCGGTCGGGGTGAGGCGGCGTACGACCGTGCGGCGCGGGGTCTCGAAGTGGACGAAACCCTCGGCGACGAGTGCCCGGATCGCTTCCCGGACCGGAACGCGTGAGACGCCGAGGCGCTCCGCCAGCTCGCGTTCGACCAGGCGGTCGCCGGGGCGGAGGCTGCCCGCGATGATCTCCTGCCGCAGCTCGGAGGTGACGCGTTCGCGCACTGCGCCCAGGGGTTCGATCTTCGTCATACAGCCCATCTTCGCCGAGGCGAGGTGTCTTTTACCGAGCGTTAACAACAGCGACATCGGTCAGAACGGTTGACGGGGAGACCATGACGCAGTTTGGTATACCAAACATCCCGCCCGCTGAGCATTCCCCACCGAACAGTTGCCAACGAGCAGCCCTCCGTCGTCCCCTTGCTCATGGAGGTCCCCGTGTCCCTCGCCGACCGTGCCGCGACCACCGGCACCCCAGCGTTCGTCCCCGATCCCCGGCTCACCAACGAAGACCTCGCGCCCGCGAAGAAGCGCAACTGGAAGGTCTTCGACCTCTTCGCCATGTGGATGTCCGACGTCCACAACCTCGGCAACTACACCTTCGCCGCCGGACTGCTCTTCCTCGGCATGAACGTGTGGCAGATCTTCACGTCGCTGCTCGTCGGCTTCGTGATCATCTACATCGGCATGAACTGGATGGGGAAGATCGGGCAGCGCCACGGCGTCCCCTTCCCCGTGGTCAGCCGTATCGCCTTCGGTGTCTGGGGCGCCAACATCCCGGCGCTGATCAGGGCCGTGATCGCCATCATGTGGTACGGCATCCAGACCTATCTGGCCTCCGTCGCCGTCAACGTGATGCTGCTCGCGGCCTGGCCGAGCCTGGAGTCGTGGACGCACAACTCCTTCCTGGGCCTCGACGCACTCGGCTGGGTCTCCTTCATCGCCCTGTGGCTGGTCCAGGCGGCGATCATCAGCCGGGGCATGGAATCGGTCCGGAAGTTCCAGGACTTCTGCGGTCCGGCGATCTGGCTCGTGATGATCGCGCTGGCCGTGTGGATCCTCTACAAGGCCGGCTGGACGATCTCGCTGACCTCCACCCCGCACCCGGTCTCCGTGGGCGAGCAGTGGCGCCAGTGGTTCGGCGCGATCGGCCTGGTCCTCGCCACATACGGCACGCTGATGCTCAACTTCTGCGACTTCTCCCGCTTCTCGCCCGACTACCGGACGGTCAGGCGCGGCAACTTCTGGGGCCTGCCCATCAACTCCACGGCCTTCGTGATCGTGTCGGTCATCGTCACCGCGGGCGCCTTCGAGGTCTTCGGCAAGGAGATCACCGACCCGGCCTACCTGGTCGCCGAGATCGGCAACACCTGGGTGCTCGTGGTGGGCGCGCTGACCTTCGCCATCGCCACCATGGGCGTCAACATCGTCGCGAACTTCGTCTCGCCGGCGTACGACCTGGCCAACGTCTGGCCGCAGAAGATCACCTTCAAGGTCGGCGGCATGATCAGCACGGTCGCGGCCCTGCTCGTCACCCCCTGGAACCTCTTCTCCAACCCGACCGTCGTGAACTACTTCCTCGGCGGCCTCGGCGCCTTCCTCGGTCCGCTGTTCGGCGTGATCATGGTCGACTACTACTGGGTCAAGCGCGGCCGCGTGAACGTGGAGGAACTCTTCGACGCGACACCCGGCTCCCGCTTCTACTACCGCAAGGGCGTCAATCCCAGGGCGCTGTGGGCGTTCCTGCCCACGGCCGGTGTCGCCGCCGTCCTCGCGCTGGTGAAGACCTTCAGCGATGTGGCGCCGTACTCCTGGTTCATCGGCACGGCACTCGCGGCCGGGCTGTACGCGGCCCTGTGCCGCAGCCAACGCACTGCCGAACCCACCGCCGAGCGCCCTGCCATGGAGGTCTGAGAGACGTGCGGATCGTCGTCACCAACTGCAACACCACGCAGGAGATGACCGAGGAGATCGTACGAGGTGCCCGGGCCGCCGCAGGCCCGGGCACCACCGTGACCGGACTGACCCCCGCCTGGGGGCCCGAGTCCGCGGAGGGCTGGCTCGACAGCTACCTGTCCGCCGCGGCCGTCCTGGACACGCTGCGGACCTACGACGGACCGCCGTACGACGCCGTGGTCATGGCCGGCTTCGGGGAGCACGGGCGGGAGGGCGTGCGGGAACTGGTGGACGTACCGGTCGTCGACATCACCGAGGCCGCCGCGCATCTCGCCTGCCTGCTGGGCCGCCGCTACGGGGTCGTCACCACGCTGGAGCGGTCGCGCGGCCAGATCGAGGACAGCCTGGAGACGGCGGGCGTGGCCCGCAACTGCGCCGCGGTCGTCGGCACGGGTCTGAACGTGCTCGACCTCGGCGACGACGAGCGCACGGAGACGGCGTTCCTCGCCGCCGCCGAGCGGGCCTGTGCGGCCGGGGCGGAGGTGCTGGTGCTCGGCTGCGCCGGGATGACCGGGTTGCAGCGGGCGGTCGGGGAGAAGCTGGGCCTGCCGGTCGTCGACGGGGTCGCCGCGGCGGTCAAACTGGCGGAGTCGCTGGTCGCGCTGGGACTGACGACGAGCCGGGTGGGGAGCTATGCGGAGGCCCTGCCGAAGCAGAGGGTGTGGGGGAGGCCCGAACGGCAGTAGCTCATGACGGGCCGTCGAGGGTGACGTCGTCGCCATGGGCCCCGTAGAACGCCACCTGGCGGGCCATGACCTCCCGCATCGACGTGCCGCGCGGGATGCCGTACACCGTGCCGGGGAAGTCCAGCGCCTCCTGGATCTGCCACAGTTCGTCGTGCTCCCCGGGGGCGAAGAGCCGGGCCCGGGGCGCTCCCGCCGCGATCCAGCCGATGGGCAGGACCGTTCCGGGCGGCAGCACGGAGTTGACGTGCAGCACGCTGTGGATCCGCAGCTCGGAGCCGGTGCTCGCGACGGCCCCGGGGAAGACGCAGGCGCCGGTGGCCACGAAGACCTCGTCCTCGAGGGTCGCCCCGTTGACATGGGCGTGCGGGCCGACGAGCACGGCGTCACCGATCACGGCGGGGTGCGCGGCCCGCCCCCGCACCAGCGCGTTCTCCATCACCACGACGTCCGAGCCCACCCGCACCTCCCCGTCCTCGGCGGTGAGCACGGCCCCGTGCAGCACACGGCTGCGCTCCCCGAGGACGACCGCCCCGCACAGGACTGCCGTCGGGGCGACGTAGGCGGACTCGGGGACCACGGGGCGCCGCCCGCGGTGCTCGATCAACATGGAGTTCTCCTCAGATCGGCGTTCCGTCGGGCACGACGGCTGTCGCCGTAATCTCCACCAACTGCCCCGTGTACCCGAGGCACGCCACGCCGATCAGCGTCGACGAGTGCGGACCGGCACTGAGCCCGGACGCCTCGACGACCTCCCAGACGGCGGACAGCACGGTCGGCTCGCCGCTCACGACGTACACGTCGGTCGCCACGACGTGCGGCAGGTCGCTGCCGACGGCGTGCAGTTGCTCCCGCAGGTTGGCGATCACCTGCTCGGCCTGACGCACCGGGTCGTCCGCGCCGACGAGGTTGCCGTCGGCGTCGAGCGGCACGGAGCCGGCGAGGAAGGCCAGCCGCGTGCCGGCTTCGACGACGGAGGCGTGGGAGTAGGTGGGCGGCGGGAAGAGGCTCGGGACGCTCACGCGGCGGATCACACGGGGCTCCGATCTGGGGCGGTGACTGGGGATCTGTCCGACCGATCATGCGATGCCCGGTGTGCGGCCGCACCCGTATTTCGGTTCGCGCGATCCGACCGGCCCCTTACGCTTCTCGGACCCCCAGCCGCCCGCCCCAGGAGCCGCACCCGTGCCCACCCTCCCGGACCAGGCCTTCCTCGACACCACCGCCGACCGCCTCGCCGCCCTCCCCGCCGTCGAGGCCGTCACCCTCGGCGGCTCCCGGGCCCAGGGCACCGAACGCCCCGACAGCGACTGGGACCTGGCGGTCTACTACCGCGGCGCCTTCGACCCGGCCGGCCTCCGCGCGGTCGGCTGGGAGGGCGAGGTGTCCGCGATCGGCGCATGGGGTGGCGGTGTCTTCAACGGAGGTGCCTGGCTGACGATCGACGGCAGGCGCGTGGACGTCCACTACCGCGATCTGGACGTCGTCGAACACGAGCTGGCGGAGGCCTCGGCAGGCCGCTTCCGCGTCGAGCCGCTGATGTTCCATCTGGCGGGCATCCCGACGTATCTCATCGTCGCCGAACTCGCGATCAACAAGGTCCTGCGGGGCACCCTGCCACGCCCCGGCGCCTACCCACGGGCCCTGCGCGAGACCGCCCCGGCCCACTGGCACGGCATGGCCGCCGCCACCCTCGCCTACGCCAAAGCCGGCCATGCCCCGAAGGGCGCCCTCACCCAGGTCGCGGGCGCGATCGCCCTCGCCGCGACACAGACGGCGCACGCGGTGCTGGCGGCGCGTGGGGAGTGGGTCACGAACGAGAAGGGGCTCGTCGCGCGGGCGGGCCTGCGGGGCGTGGACGAGCTCGTACGGAGCCTGACGGACGACCCGGGCGCGCTCGCCCGGACGGTCACCGACGCGGAGACACTCCTCGCCCGGGCCCTGGAGGCGGCGCGGGGCTGACCGTCGTCGCCGATTGCGTTCATAAAGAACCCGGCTCTCCCGCAGTCCGTCACGTTCCGGAAACCTTTCCTCCAGGAACCCCGCCTACCGTGGACACCCACACCCCGCTCGGCCACCGTCGCCCGAAGGCCCACCCCTGCCCTCGATGTGACGACAGGAGCCCCGTGTCCCGGTCCCGCCGTTTTTCCCTTGTGCTGCCGCCCTGGCTCGCGCACGCCCTGCGCGCCCAGCGGGGGCCGGTGCCCTGGAGCGCGGTGACCCGGGGAGCCTTGTCCGCCGGGCCGTTGCTGCTGGTGGCCGTGCAGACGGGGCGTACGTCGCTCGGTGTCGTCGCCGCCATCGCCGCCATGCTCGCCGGCATCAACGATCGGCCCGGGAGCCGGCGGGTCTCGGTCAAGCGGCTCGGGGTGCCCGCGCTGGGCGGTGCCGTGGGGCTGGTGATCGGGACGTATGCCGGGGACGAGACCGGCGCGGTCGTGCTGACCGTGGTCCTCACGCTCGTCGGGCTCGTCGCCGGGGGGATGAGCGCCGTGGGGCCCGTCGCGTCGGCCTTCGGGACGCAGTTGCTCGTCGGCGCGGCGATCGGCGCGGGGATGCCCCTGCCCGAGGCCGGGTGGGAGCGCGCGCTCGCCTTCCTCGCCGGGGCCGGCTGGCTGCTCGTGCTCCGGCTCGTGCTGCCCACACCCGGCTCCCTCACCGGTGACTTCCGCTTCGACGGGGAGCGGGCCGCCGTGGCCCGCGTGTACGACGCCGTCGCCGAGCTCCTCGACGCCGTCGGCGGGCCGGACGCCATCCGCCGCCGTGCCGCGCTCACCGCCGCCCTCGATCACGCCCAGGACGCCCTCGCCGGGCCCCGGCTGCGCCGGTACGCCTCCTCCTCCACCGAACGGCGGCTGCACGCGCAGTACGCCGCCGCGCTGCCCCTCGCCGAAGCCGCCACCGCGCTGGCCTGGGCCGAAGAGGCCATTTCCGAACGGGCCTCCGAAGGTCCCCGGCGGCTCGCCGCAGCCGTACGCGACAACACCCACACCGGGCCGCTGCCCGCCCCCTCCCGCTCGGCGCCCGCGCTGCGCGCCCTCGACGACGCCCTCCTGCAGGCCGCCGAGGTGTTCGACCAGGGCCGGGGCGGCGATCTGCACACCCGGCCCCTTACCGCCAGGGACCGGCTGCGCGCGGCCTTCGGTACCGCCGGACGCGAGTACGGACTGCGCGTCGCCCTCTGCTTCGGGGCCAGTTCCGCGGTGGCCCAGGCCCTGCACCGGACCCAGTGGTACGGGGAGCACGAGCACTGGTACTGGCTGCCCGCCACCGCCGTCTTCCTCGTCAAGCCCGACCTGGGGCCGCTGGCCTCACGGGTGCTGAACCGGGCCGCCGGGACCGTCCTCGGCGCTCTCCTGTTCGCCGGGTTCGCCGTCGTCCTGCCCCGGCCGGAAGGGCTCATCGCGCTCGTCGCCCTCAGCGGGGCGCTGATACCCGTCGCCACCCGGCACTTCGCCGCCCAGACCGCCGTCGTCACCGTCCTCGTCCTCGCCCTGGTCATGGTCGGCGGCGAGCCGCAGGCCTCCGCGGGCCGGATCGGCGAAACGCTGCTGGCCTGCGCGATCGTGCTGATCGTCGGGCACCTGCCGATGCCAGGACAGCGCGGCGGGGGAGTGCGCGCCCGGCTCGCTGCGGCGAGCCGGGCCGCCTACGCCTACCTCACCCACGTCCTCGACGAGGCCGATGCCCCGCGCATCGGCGGCTCCGGCACCCCCTCCGACCACCGCGCCACCCGCTGGACCCTGCGCCGCGAGGCCTACCGCACCCTCGCCGAGGCCCGCACGGCCATCTCCCTGTCCGCACACGAACTGCCCGCCCTCGCCCGGCACACCGAGGGCGCGGACGAGGTGGCCGACGTCCTCGAACGCCTCGTCGACACCACGACCGCCTGCGCCGTGCACCTCGACGACACGGGCCGGATCGGCCCCCGGCACACGGAACGCCTCGCCGCGGTCCTCGACGAACTCACCGGACCCGGGGAACGGGTGGGGCTCCGACTGCCCCGGACACCCCTCGCCGGATAGCGCCCTCGTCGTACGTTGGCGTGATGACGCCTTCTGCCGCGGACAGTCCAGCCGACCTCATCATCAGCGCGTGCACCGTCCTCGTGCACGACGATCAAGAGCGGATCGGCTTCGAGGAGGACGCCGCGATCGTCGTACGGAACGGGATCGTCGAGGCCGTCACGAGCACCTCCGCGGTCGCGGACCTGGCCGCCGCCGAGCGGGTCGACGCCCGCGGACAGGTCGCCCTGCCCGGCCTGATCAACTGTCACACGCACGCGCCGATGGTCGCGCTGCGCGGCCTCGCCGAGGACCTGCCCACCGAGGAGTGGTTCAACGACGTCGTCTGGCCCGTCGAGTCCAACCTGACGGCGAAGGACGTCGAGCTGGGCGCGCGGCTCGCCTGCGCCGAGATGATCCGGGCCGGTGTCACCTGCTTCGCCGACCACTACTTCGCCATGGACGAGGTCGCCGCTGTGGTCGCCGAGTGCGGCATGCGGGCGCTGCTGGGCGAGGCCTATTTCTCCTCGCAGGGCCCCGAGGGCCGGGAGCGGTCACTGGAGTTCGCGCTACGGCACCGCGGCTCGGCGGACGGCCGTATCACCACCGCCCTCGCGCCCCACGCCCCCTACACCGTCGACGACACCGACCTCGCCGCCACCGCCGAGCTCGCCCGCGCACACGGCCTGCCCGTGCACATCCACGCCGCGGAGAACCGCGGCCAGACGGACACCAGCCTCGCCCGCCACGGCGTCACCCCGATCGAGGTCCTGTCCCGCACCGGCATCCTCGACACGGACGTGCTCCTCGCCCACGGCACCGGCATCACCGACCGCGACCTGCCGGTCCTGGAGCGGGCGGGCGGTCGTACGGCCGTCGCCACCGCGCCCCGCGGCTACCTCAAGTTCGCCTGGCCCGACACCACACCGGTCCGCGCCCTGCGCGACATCGGCGTCCCCGTCGGACTCGCCACCGACGGCGCCGCCTCCAACAACTCCCTCGACGTGTGGGAGTCCATGGCCCTCACCTCGCTGGTCCAGAAGTCGGCCGAGGGCGACCCCCGCTGGCTGACCTCCCGCCAGGCCCTGCACCACGCCACCCTGCAGAGCGCCCGTGCCGTGGGGCTGGGGGACAGCGTCGGCAGCATCGCGCCGGGCCGGAGGGCGGACATCGTCCTGGTCGATCTCACCGGCCCGCACACCCGGCCCGTCCACGACCTCGCCGCCACCCTCGTGCACAGCGCCCGCTCGGCCGACGTCCGCACCACGATCGTCGACGGACGGCTCCTGATGCGCGACCGGACGCTGCTGACGATCGATGTGCCCGCGGTGGCAGGGGAGTTGGAGGAGCGCCTGCCCGCGCTCGTCGACCGCGGCCACGGCCGGCGCATCCAGGAGTACGACACCTGATTCCCTAAGCTGGCCCGCATGGATCCAGCCCTCGGCCTCCTCGAAAACCCCCACGACGTGTACCGGCGCCTGCGCGAAAGCGCGCCGGTGCACCGCACAGCCGGCCCCGACGGCAGCCCCGCCTGGCTCGTGACCAGGTACGAGGACGTCCGCGCGGCCCTCGCCGATCCGCGGCTGTCCCTGGACAAGGCGCACGCGAAGGAGGGGAGCTACCGGGGGCTCTCCCTGCCGCCGGCCCTGGACGCCAACCTCCTCAACATGGACCCGCCGGACCACGCCCGCATCCGCCGCCTGGTCGCACGGGCCTTCACCACGCGCCGCGTCGAACACCTCCGCGCCCCCATACGCCGGACCGCCGACCGCCTCCTCGACGCGCTCGGCCCGCACGGCACCACCGACCTGATCGCCGCCTACGCCGCGCCCCTGCCGATCACCGTCATCTGCGACCTCCTCGGTGTCCCCGACGACCACCGCCGGGACTTCCGCGCCTGGACCGACGCGCTCGTCGCCCCCGACCCGGCCCGCCCGGCGGCCGCCAAGGAGGCGGTCGTGGCGATGCTCGGCTTCTTCACCGGGCTGATCGCGGCCAAGCGCGCGAAGCCCGCCGACGACCTGCTCTCCGACCTGATCGCGGTCCGCGACGAGGGCGACCGGCTCACCGAGGACGAGCTGATGTCCCTGGCCTTCCTCATCCTCTTCGCCGGGTACGAGAACACCGTCCAGCTCATCGGCAACGCCGTGCTCGGCCTTCTGGAGCACCCCGAGCAGCTCGCCGCCCTGCGCGCGGACCCGGCGCGCATCCCGGCGGCCGTCGAGGAGTTCGCCCGCTACGAGGGGCCCGCCCTGCTCGCCATCCGGCGCTTCCCGACCGAGGACGTGACGATCGGGGGCGTCACCGTGCCCGCCGGCGAGACCGTCCTGCTGTCCCTGGCCGCCGCCAACCGCGACCCGGCCCGTTTCCCCGACCCCGACCGGCTCGACCTCGGCCGGGACACCTCAGGTCACCTCGCCCTCGGCCACGGCATCCACCACTGCCTGGGCGCGCCGCTGGCCCGTGCCGAGACCGAAGTCGCCCTGGCCGCGCTGCTGGAGCGGTTCCCGGACCTTGCCCTCGCGTCCGACGCCCCGCGATGGCGGCCCTCCCTGCGCGCCCGGGGTCTGGTCGCGCTGCCGGTGACGTACGCGGAAAAAACTTCGTGAGCCGGCGATGAGTTCCGCCCCTCCCACCGGTCACCACCCCGGACGGCCCGTTGCCGCAGGAGGGGTACAGGAGGGGTTCATGTCGTTTCCGGAGATCGTCTCGCGCGACCGGTGGCGCGCGGCGCGCGCGGAACTGCTGGTCAAGGAGAAGGCCGCCACCCGCGCGCGGGACGCGCTGGGCGCCGAGCGGCGCGGACTGCCCATGGTGGAGGTCGACGAGGAGTACGTGTTCGAGGGCGGGGACGGCAAGGCCACCCTGCTCGACCTGTTCGAGGGGCGGCACCAGCTCGTCGTCTACCACTTCATGTTCGCGCCCGAGTGGGACGCCGGCTGCCGAAGCTGCTCCGGATTCCTGGATCAAATAGGGCATCTCGCCCATCTCAAGGCCCGTGGCACGTCGTTCGCGGCCATATCCCGGGCGCCCTTCCCGAAGATCCTTCCCTTCAAGGCCCGGATGGGCTGGACGGTGCCCTGGTACTCGTCGCACGGGAGTGACTTCAATCGCGACTTCGAGGTGACGCTCGAACACGAGGGGGAGCTCTCCGAGCGGCCCGGCCTCAGCTGCTTCCTGCGGGACCACGACCGGGTCTTCCACACCTACTCGACGTACGAGCGCGGCCTCGACGGCCTCGGCTCGACCACCAGCCTGCTGGACCTCACCGCGCTGGGCAGGCAGGAGGCGTGGGAGGAGCCCAAGGGGCGCTCGTCCGCTCTTGGGGCGCCTGCGGGAAGTGAGCGCATCCGGTATCACGACGAGTACGACGATTGACACCCAAAGTGAGCACATCCGCCAAGAGGCTGAGAGGTTGGTCACACTTGGCGGTGAACGAGTGTCAACTACGTCTCAGAACCGTCACTTCGCGAGCCGTTCACCCCATGGTTGGCGTTTAACTCTACGAGTGCAGCGCTACATGGAGGTGCAGGGTGGTGAACGGGCGAACGGTGCTCGAGCGCTTTCCCGCCGGTGGGCCGCGTGGCTCCTGGCCGGCGGAGGAGTTCGCGCAGGCGCGGCGTCTGGAAGGCCTGCCTGCCGAAGTTGTCATGGACCTCGCGACGGACATGTTCCTGGTGATCGTGCGCAGCGGGGACAGCGCCGACGCCACGGCCTGACGGACGGCCCGGGGAAGGCGTGGCTCAGCCCGCCTTCGGGGCCGGCACCTTGGTGACCGGCGCGATCGGCGGGGCCGTCGTGGGTGGCGTGACCGTCGTGGGTGGCTTGGTGAACTGCTCCGCCTGGAGCGCGTACAGCTCGGCGTAGAGTCCGCCCGTGGCCAGCAGCTCGTCCGGTGTCCCGGACTCCACGAGCCGGCCCTGGTCCAGGACGTGCACCAGGTCGGCATGGCGTACGGACGCCAGCCGGTGCGTGATGAGTACGACCGTCTGGCCGCTGTCGGCCAGGGCGCGGATCCGCTCGAAGACCTCCAGCTCGGCCCGTGCGTCCAGGGCCGCCGTCGGCTCGTCCACGATCAGGATGCGGCCCCTGCGATAGGCCGCCCGGGCGATGCCGAGGCGCTGCCACTGGCCGCCCGACAGTTCGTGCCCGCCGCTGAAGTTGCGGGCGAGCAGCGTGTCGAGGCCGCGCGGCAGGTCCGCGACCACCGTCTCCGCTCCGGCCTCGGCGATCGACGTGGCCAGCCGGTCCTCGCACACGGGCGCCGACGTCCGTCCCAGGGCGACGTTCACCCGG
Organism: Streptomyces sp. NPDC056948; assembly: GCF_042674225.1. Classification (NCBI taxonomy): domain Bacteria; kingdom Bacillati; phylum Actinomycetota; class Actinomycetes; order Kitasatosporales; family Streptomycetaceae; genus Streptomyces; species Streptomyces sp. NPDC056948. The sequence continues at coordinate 7,023 of NZ_JBHUQX010000134.1, read as the reverse complement.
GCCGTGAACGGCCACCGCTTGAAGTCCTGCGCCACCATCGCGATCCGCTCGGCCAGCAGATGCCGGTCGGCGGTCGCCGCGTCCACGCCGTCCCACAGGATCCGTCCCCGCTCCGGGGTGTACAGCCCGGCGAGCAGCTTGACCAGGGTCGTCTTGCCGGAGCCGTTCTCGCCGACCAGCGCCACGATTCGGCCCAGCGGGAGGGCGAGCGTCACATCGTCGAGAGCGGGGCGGGCCGAGTCGCCCGGGTAGCGGAACGTGACGTTCTCGAAGCGGATCTCGCGCGGGTCCTCCGGCAGCGCCAGGCCGCCCGCCGGGATCGCGCGCTGTGCCGCCTCCGTGTACAGCCGTTGCAGGTCGCCGACGAAGAGCGCCTCCTCGTGCAGCGCGTTGACCTCCACCACGAGCGTGTCGAGGCTCTGCGAGCCGGTCCGGATCGCGATCACGGCCGTACCCGCCACCGACAGCGCCATCGACCCCGCCAGCAGCAGTCCGCCGAGTGTCGCGTACGTCGCCACCGTCGCCAGGCCCGTCCACACCGCCGCGATCAGGCCGGTGCGGGCGGCGAGCCCGGCCAGACGGGCCTGCTCGGCCTCGGCCGTCTCCGACATCGCGCGGAAGTGCCGCAGCAGGAACGCGCCGACGCCGTGCACCCGGATCTCGGGGGCCGCCTCGGGTTCGATCAGCAGGTTGCCCAGCAGCCGGCCCGCGCGGGCATGCTGCACCCAGGCGTGGAAGGACTCGTAGCGTCGCCGGGCCACGGTCAGTGCGCTCCAGGCGCTCGGCAGCGTCATCGTCACCAGCAGCGGCAGCAGGGCCGGATGCAGCACGGTCAGCACGCCGGCCGCCGCGACCAGGGAGATCATCGCGTTGATCACGCGTGTCCCGTACATGATCATCCGGCGGGCCGAGGCGGCGCCGTACTGCGCGGTGTCCAGCAGTTTGTGGAAGGCGTGGTCCTCGATCGCGGCCAGTTCCACGGTCGCGGCCCGCTCCAGGTACCGCTCGGTCGCGACCCGCTCCACCTTGGGCTCCAGGCGGCCGGTGGCGTAGGTGCTCGCGGCCCGCAGCAATGCCGCGAGCAGCATCACGAGGGCCACCGTGACCAGGGCGGGGACGGCTCCGCGCAGCCGGTCGTCGATCGGCCCGCCGCCCATCAGCCGGGCCAGCACGCTGTTGACCGCGAGCAGGCTCACCGCCTGTGCGACGCCCCGGCCCGCCTCGGAGGCCAGCACGATCCGTGCGGCGCCCCGGTCGGCCTGCCGGGCGAGCCGGAGGCTGGACGTCAGCAGGGACGGCAGCCGGGTGATCATGGCGCGGAAGTTCAGTTCCAGGAACGCGTCGGCGTGCTGGTTCCAGCCCATGTCGTAGCGCAGCGGCCCGCCGAAGAGCAGCCGCTCCGACTCGGACACCTCCGGCGCGGTCCGCTTCTTCCCCACCGTCGACCGACCTCCCCGCTCGGGCCCCGCTCGTGAACGAACGGCCACTATCGCGGGGGCGGAGCCCGCCCGGGCAGGGCGCAGCCCGGGGCGCCGGATGCGCGCGGGCGCACGACCGGACCGGGGGAGGTGTGGGGCGGCGCGGGGTCGTGGGAGTGGTGCGTGTGCCTCGGCCGGGATGTGCTCGGCAGGTCTTACGCGCCGGACGGGTCGTGCAGGGCTGGGCCTGCGCGCCGGCCGGCCTGTGTTCGAAGGTCCTGTGCGTTTGGCCGGGGCGTGCTTGATGGGTCGGGTCGTGCTTGATGGGTCTTGCCGAGTCGCTCGGTTGTGCTTGACGAGTGCTGCGCGCTGACTGAGCGGTGCTCGACCGCGCCCTGCTCGACGAGTCCTACGCGCTGACCGGCCGCGACCACGCCGGAGCCGTCCCCGTCACGCGGCACAGGGCCAGGTACAGCGGTATCGGCGGGGTGTACGGAAGCTTGCCGTCCGGGCGGTGGATCAGTTCGGGGAGCTCCGGGGCGTCCGGGACGACCGCGCCGGTGGCGTACCGCGCGGGAGCCGGCCACTCCAGGGCGTGGTCGGAGTCGGCCGGTACCAGCCACCACCAGTGCGTCGCGTCGGCGTAGACGCAGCCCGCGCGGGGCAGCCGGGGCATGACCAGCCGGCCGAAACGGGCGGGAACCGCGACCGCGTCGCAGCCGAGCGGCGCGGTCATGCCGTCGGGCAGGGGCAGGCGCAGGGCCGGACCCGGCGTACGCAGCCCGCGCCGGAGGCGGGCGAGTGTGTCCAGGTTCAGTACGCGGCCACCGTGCGCGGACGTCATGCCGCCCCCTGCTCTCGGCGTCGCCCCTGCGCGGGGACCTCCGGCGCGCTCCTCGTGTGACGCGCCTGGTGGGCTCCGTCCCCGTCGCCCGAGTCGTCGGACGGACCCGGCTTCGGGCGGGCGCCCCAGCCCAGGTCGTTCCGGGGCTCCGCCGGGTCATTCGGGATGTCCGCCGTGCGGGGCAGCTCGGCCCAGACCAGCAGCCCGGGACCGTGCTCATGGGCACCCCAGGCTTCGCAGAGGGCGTCGACGAGAAGCAGTCCCCTCCCGTGCTCCTCCTCGGGCCGCGTCCGGCCGGCCGCGTGGGGCTGGCCAGGGGCGCAGCCCTCGTCGCGCACCGCTATCCGCACCAGGTCGTCGCCGTCGTGCAGCTCGCACACTATGTGCGTGCTCGCCGTGTGCACGATGGCGTTGGTGACCAGCTCGGATACCACCAGGGCCGCGCTGTCGCACGTGTCCTCGCACACCGACCAGCCGGTCAGCCGGGCCCGCGTCAGGCGTCTGGCCTGTGCGGGGGAACCCGGATGTGCGGCCAGCTCGAAACGGAACCGGCGCTCGGCAGCGGCCCCGACGGGGCCGACTCCGGCGGTACCGAGGCCGAGAGGGCCTGCGGCGGCGTCTGTTCCTAAGGGCGCGGACGGAATCACGCTTGCCACTATCGCCCCGCCGTGAACACTTGGCAAGTGTCACTCTGAAAATTGCAGAGTGCGCTGTGACGGTCTGGAAGGCCGTGGCACACTGCATCGCAACAGCACTCCGCGCGGCGCCAGTTGAGATCGTCGAAGATTCGTTCGAAACGTCAGTTCGGATCAGCTCTTCGAAAGGGTCTTCGAATGGCGCCGCCGGGCTGTCAGCGTTCCTTTGTGGCCGGCTCGTCAGAACTCTTCGTGGAGGTGGAGCGTGAGCGAACCGCGGTCCGCGCCGACGGTCGGCCAGGTCGTCCTCGGCCGACGCCTGTTGGACCTGCGGGAACGCGCCGGGATGAAGCGCGAGGAGGCCGCCCGCATCCTCCGCGTCGCCCCCGCCACGGTCCGTCGTATGGAGATGGCCGAGGTCGCGCTCAAAATCCCGTATCTGCAACTGCTCCTGAAGGCCTACGGAATCTCCGAGGAAGAGGCCGACGCTTTCGTCCAGCTTGCCGAGGACGCGAACAAGCCCGGCTGGTGGCAGCGTTTTCACGACATCCTGCCCGGCTGGTTCTCGATGTACGTGAGCCTGGAGGGCGCGGCCGGCGTCATCCGGAGTTACGAACCCCATTTCGTCCCCGGCCTGTTGCAGACCGAGGACTACGCGCGCGGGGTGCTCCGCTCCGGCGCGATCGGACAGACCCGGCCCGACGACATCGAGGGCCATGTCGCCCTGCGCATGCAGCGCCAGGAGCTGCTCACCCGCGAGGACGCGCCCCGGCTGTGGGTCGTGATGGACGAGACCGCGCTGCGGCGCCCGGTCGGCGGCCCGGAGGTGATGCGTGCCCAGATCGACAGACTGCTCGAGGCCACGAAGCTGCCCAACGTGACGCTCCAGGTCGCCCCGTTCGCCAATGGGCCGCACCCGGGCACGTACGGGCCGTTCGTGCTGTTCCGATTCGCCATGCCCGAACTGCCGGACATGGTCTACAGCGAGTACCTGACCGGCGCGGTCTATCTCGACGCGCGCGCCGAGGTGGCGACCCACCTCGAGGTCATGGACCGCATGGCGGCGCAGGCCGCTACGGCACATCGCACGAAGGAGATCCTCCGGGATCTCCGCAAGGAGCTGTGAATGGATCGCATCAAGCCGCGCAAACAGGTCTACAACGGCATGCCCGCGCGTGACTTGGGCAGCGAAGGCTGGCACAAACCGTGGAGCGGCGGGAACGGCGGAAACTGCCTGGAGGCGATGAAGCTCGCCGACGGCCGGATCGCCGTCCGCCAGTCCACCGACCCCGACGGTCCGGCGCTGATCTACACCACCGACGAGATGACGGCCTTCATCGAGGGTGCGAAGGCGGGGAAGGCGGACTTCCTGCTGTCCTGACGCGATTGCCTCTGCTGACGTTCGACTTTCTGACGCTCGACTCGCTGATGCTCAACTTATTGACGCTGGTGTTGAATTGACCATCCTTTGTGCCTTACGGAGTGCCTCATGACCGGGCAGGACCCCACGACGGCCGTCCAGATCGACACGACCAGACCCCATCCCGCGCGGATGTACGACTGGTACCTCGGCGGCAAGGACAACTACCCGGTCGACGAGGAGATGGGCCGCCAGATGCTCACCCTCGACCCGAGGGTGCCGGTGATGGCGCGCGTCAACCGCGCCTTCATGCACCGGGCCACGCGCTGGCTGGCCCGGAACGGCGTACGGCAGTTCCTGGACATCGGCACCGGCATACCGACCGAGCCCAACCTCCACCAGGTCGCCCAGGAGATCGCCCCCGACGCCCGGGTCGTCTACTGCGACAACGACCCCATCGTCCTGGCCCACGCGGCGGCCCTGCTGCGCGGCACGGACGAGGGTGTCACCGAGTACCTCCAGGCCGACGTGCGTGACCCGGACGCCATCCTGGAAGGCGCGCGGAAGGTCCTGGACTTCAGCCGGCCCGTCGCGCTGTCGCTCATCGCGCTGCTGCACTTCGTCTCCGACGAGGACGGCGGGCACGAGCTGGTCCGTCGGCTGCTCGCCGAACTGCCCTCCGGTAGCTACCTGGTGATCACCCACGCCACGGCCGACTTCACACCGGAGGAGTCCAGGGCGGCTACCGAGAAGCTCCGCGCCGCCGGCGTCACCCTGGCCCTGCGCTCCCGCGAGGAGTTCACCCGCTTCTTCGACGGCCTCGACCTCGTCGAACCCGGCGTCGAGGTGCCCCACCACTGGCACCCCGAGCTGGGCGAGCCCGTGCCCGGGCAGGACGACGGGGTGATTCCGGGATACGGGGCGGTGGCGCGCAAGCCGTAGCCTCCGGGGGCTTCAGGGTCCTTCGCCGTGGAATGGATTGGGAAACATCACCCACTTGATCCCGTCGGCGTCGCCGGTCTCGGCATCAGAGAGAGGCGGAGAGTCGGAGAGCTCGAAGAGGTCGGTGAGCTCTCCGGGGAGCTGCTCAGGAAGCTCCACGGGTGCCCAATGCGCTTCGTGACCGAAATCAAGGTCCGGTCGCAATGACCCAGCGTCACCGAGATCGATCAACAGCTCATCGAGCATCGCGAAAATGTCATCCATCGGACGCTCCGCCCGCGGGCAGGGATGGTGGACTCTTGCGCTCGTCAGTCACCTGCCTGGCCGCCGAAATGCGCTGTGTCACGTTTTCTCGGACGCGCTTCACAGATTGGTTCACGTTGGCGTACGCGGTGAGAGCCTTGGTCTTCTGCAGCGCGTAGACGCTCTTGGCGATTTCCTTGGTCCGCGGGTCGATCCCGGCGTAACAGGCGAGGTCTTCCTGTGTGACGTGGGAAAGGGCCTCCAGATACGCCTTATGGCGTGCCTTGGCGGTCGCCAGGTCCGGGTCCTCGTAGATCAGGTCGCTGAGCGTCAGCCAGCCCAGAGAGAAGTCGTCGTCGATCGCGGCCTGGGCGGAGGACCGCGCGTTCTCCTGGTCTCCCAGGGACTGATAGGCCCTGCTCATGGTGTAGAAGATCGGTCCGGCTTCCCCCGGGGTGTCGTCTCGGCAGACTCCCAGCAGGGCCGGCTTCAGACATCCCTGCGGATTGCGCTTCGCGAGGTAGACGCGGGAGATGATGTGGAGCGACGCCGGCTCGCCGGGGTGCGTGCGCAGTTGGGACATCGCCATGCCGTAGGCCCGCTTCAGCAGCTTGTCGACCAGGGGTAATTCATTCGCCCTGTTCAACGCGCTCGCGGTCTTCATGCTCTCTCGCATCAGCAGGGCCACGGGAGACATGGTGACCGCGGTGCGCACGGCTGTCAGGGTCAGCAGCTCCCGCTGCATGCGGGAGATCGATTCCGCGAGGACCAGGTTGACGAAGGGGTCGTCAGGAGATTCCCGCAACCTCTCCGCGAGGCGGTTGATGCCGTTTCGCTCGTTGAAGACATCCGAAGGCAGCGAGAGCACGGGAAGAGTGCTCATGGTGCTGCCCAGCTTCGCCGCGCCGCGCCCCGTGGCCGTACCCATCGAGGTGGCGGCGAAGCGCAGCGTCAACTCGCTGCGTTTGCGCGAAGCCGTGCGGCCGAGTTCTTTGGCACGCTGAGCGGCCTTAACGCGTGCGTCCTTCATGCGCTGCACGTATTCCGGATTCGCCGTCTCCGCACGGGACATCCCGGCCGAGACGGCATCACTCGTCAGCTTGCGCGCTTCACGCCAGGCAGCGCCCAGCGAGTGCTTTCGATGTCCCGCCATGATCCTCTTCCGGGCTTCAGGGCTGCTGCGTTCCTGGTTCGACCGCACCGCTGTCCGGGTCGTGCAGACTCGGCTTTCCCATCAGATCCCACATCTGGAAACCGAGTTCGTCCAGCCGGCCGGTGACATCCTGGGGAAAGCCGGAGACGGCGGCCAGGTTCGCGTTCGTGACCACTTTCTCGTAGCCGCCGCTGCGGAGCTTTTCGGCCGCGGCGCCATACATCTCCTGCTCGACGGCCGGCCGCGCGGGATCGTTCGCGTAGGTATCGAAAAGCTCGGCCATGGACTGCGTGTTCGCCGTCAGGTTCTTGTCCAGGGCGCTCACGGAACTGACATTGCGCCAGCCCTCCAGCGCTTTGTTGTCCACCAGAAAGAGCTGTCCGTCCTTCTGGACGACGATATCGATTCCCCCCTGATTCGTGCCCGCG
>NZ_JBHUQX010000133.1:0-21596 GCF_042674225.1 Streptomyces sp. NPDC056948 | reverse complement strand
CGGTGGCCGCCCGCACGGCCCGCGGTGAGCTTCGGCGAAAGCTCGGTCGCGGTGTGCATCGTTTCTACTGCTCCGCGTCCAGTGCCTTGCCGACTTCACCGTCGACGCTCTTCAGTGCTTCGTCCACCGGCATCTGGCCGTTCACGCCGGCCACGATCGCGGACTTCTGGGCCTCCCACCGTGTGGCCCAGCCGTGCCGGTCCTGGAGGACCAGGTCGGGCGAATTGCGGCTCGCCTGCTCCAGGATGGGCTTCCAGCTCGGATCACCGGCGATCTTCTTGTAGTACGTCGCCTTGACGGATGGATCGATCTTGGCGGGGTCGTACGGGAAGATCGCGTGGAAGTCCATGTACTGCACACTGCGTCCGGGCGAGGCGAGCCACTTCATGAAGGTGCCGGCGGCCTTGAGGTCCTGCCCCTGGGCGTTGGCGACGAGGCTGTGGCCGCCGACCATGGAGCAGCCGCTCTCGGGGCCCTCGGGCATGGGGGCGACGGCCCACTTGCCCTTGGTCTTGTCCCCGCCCGCCTCGACGTTGGCGATGACGGACTGGAAGAAGGAGAACATCGCGACCTTGCCGTCGATGAACCCGTTGAGTGCGCTGGTTCCCACCGGGGACGTCTTGTCCTGGTAGAAGGAGCGCATGTAGTTCATCGTGGTCTTGCCGGCTGCGGTGTGCTGCGTCGACGTCTTGTGGTCCGGCGAGGTCAGGCTGCCGCCGGCCTGGCAGAGGAAGCTCTCCCAGGTGGAGTTGATGGCGTTGACGTGGTCATCCATGCCCTTGAACTGCCAGCCACTGACCTTGCCGCCGTCCGCTGCGGACTTCTTGGTGATCGCCGAGGCGGTCCGCTTGAGCTCCTCCCAGGTGGCGGGCGGCTTGTCGTAGCCGTACTTCTTGAGAAGGTCGGTGCGGTAGAGCATGACGCCGGCGTCGAAGTAGAGCGGAGCGCCGTACAGCTTGTTCTCGTACTCGTTGACCTCGACGAGGTCGCTGAACCGCGCGGTGTCGGCGGCGGTGTAGCCGAGCTTGTCGAGCGGGGCGAGGGACCGGGCCTTGAGGTAGTCGAGTTCGAGGCCGTTGTTCATGAGCCACACATCAGGGCCCTTGCCGGCGGCGATCGCCTGCTTGATCTTCTCGCGGCCGTCCTTCCACTCGAGCTGGGTCAGGTTGACCTTCACATCGCTCTGCGACGCGTTGAAGTCGTCGACGAGTTCCTTGACCTTGTCGTCCTGACCGATCCAGTAGGGCATGGACCAGAACTCGACCGTTCCCTTGCCGTCACCCGCCGACCCGGTGGAGCCACCGGAGGAGGGGGAACAGGCCGAGGCGGTGATCGCGCATGCGGACGCCAGGGACACGGCTATGAGCCAACGACGTCTGAGTCGTGCCATGGTGCTTTCTCCCATGTGAACGCGAGGAGGTGCGGGGGTCAGGCGCTGCGAACCCAGAATTCGATCGAGAGCGGCGGCACGGTGATGGTCAGCTTGGGGCCCTTCTCGGAGCCGATCCGCTGGTCGTTCGTCTTCGGGCCGTAGCGGTGCCCTTCGAACGACGCGGAGGTCTGGGTGTCGACGGTGTAGGTGAACGACTCGGTCCTGGACCGGTTGGTGATCGCGAACACCTGCTTGTCGGAAGGCGTCTTCCAGGCCATGATCCGCTGGTCCGACAGTCGCTTCGACTCGTCGACCATGTAGCGCACGGAGTCCCACGGCATGTACTTCACGAAGCCCGCGACGGCGTTCCAGTTCTGCGGGTTCCAGGTCCAGTGACCGGGCTTCAGGTCCGGGAAGCGGGAGAAGTCCTTGTCGGACGGCGGCCGCCAGAAGCCGAGGGAGTAGCCGGCCGCCTCGGCGTTGGCGATGGGCTTGAGGGCATGAAGCCAGAACCACGTGGGCGCGTCCTGGAAGACCATCCAGTTCATGATCGACTGAGCGGTGTTGATGCAGCGTGTGTCCGAGGTCTTGTTGTCCAGGTACTCGAACTCGTTGTTGAAGACCGGTTTTCCGGCGGCCCCCGACCGGAAGTTCTTGGTCATCTGCTCGTTGCTGTCGTTGCCGATGCGGTGGTACGTCCAGGCATCGATGTGGGACATGGCCTCGGGGTCCTTGGAGAGCTTCCGGCCGATGGCATGTTCCCAGCCGTCGATGCTGTCCGCCATGATCATCACGTCCGGGTACTTGGCGCGGACCTTCGGCGCCACGGCCTTGAAGGCTGCCAGGTACTGGTCGGCGTTGTACCGGCAGTGCGAGTACCGGCTGATTTTGTGGCGGGGTTCGTTCTGCAGTCCCCACATGGACACCGGGATGCCATTGCCGGTGAGGTGATCCAGGTCGGCCACCATGGCGTCGCCCAGCACGTCGAGGTCCGCGCGGGCGAAGGAGGCCAGCCTGCCTCCGAGGTAGGAGTCGGTGCTCTTGAAGGCCGGTGCCGGGGACCAGTACTCGACGGATGTGCCCTCGATGCCGGCCTGCTTGATCATGTCCGCGAGCAGCTCGGTCTGTCCGGGGTAGCGCCCGCGCATATGGCGGCGGGAGTCGTCGAGGCCCCGGTAGTAGAGGCCCATCGCGAGGCGGCAGTAGCGGAAGCCGCGGTCCGAACGTCCCGCCTTGAGCATCTGCTGGTAGAACCGGGTTCGCTCGGACTTCGTGAGGTCGTGCGGTACAGCGCTGACGGCCTTCGGCAGCCCCTTGTTGTCGGAGCCGATGGAGTCGGACTGGATCTCGAACCCGAGACCCAGGATCGTCTGCTGACGCTTCTTGTCGTACCGGATGACGTAGCTGCCGGAGGCGGCTGCCTGGGCGGTGAAGGCCCCGGTGAAGGGGGTGACCGCCGCGGCGGCTCCCGCTGCGGCGATTCCGCCGATGATCTTCCTGCGGCTCGGGCGGCTTCGGTGTGCGGACACTGTGCGATCTCCTTTGAAAGCCAGGTGTCTGAGAGGCGGATGGAGGAAGTACTTCGCTGGGGCGCCCGGCCGTCCCGTGGCCGGACGCCGCTGACCCGGCAGTGTCAGAACCGGGCGATCGTGTAGCGGTCGACGACGTCGTCGTCGATCTCGGCGCCCAGGCCGGGAGCTTGGGGGACCGTCAGCACGCCGTCCTTGAACTCGGGCGGGTTGGTGAGGATGTGCTCGCGGATCGGGTTGGGCAGGCGGTTGTACTCGTAGGTGCGCAGGTTCGGGGTGGCCGCGCAGAGCTGCAGCGCCGCGCACAGACTCACTCCCGAACCGACGCCGTGCGGGGCGATGTCGACATGGAACGCCGAGGCGAGGGCGGCGAGCCGGGTGGCCTCCGTGAAGCCGCCGCAACGGGCGACGTTCGGCATGAAGACGTCGACGGCCCGGTTCAGCAGCGAGTCGCGCAGGTCGAAACGGGTGAAGTGGGTCTCGCCATTGACGATCGTGAGGCCGGTGCGGCGGCGCAGCTCGCCGAGGTTGGCCAGATCGTCGACCTGGAGGGGCTCCTCGTACCAGGAGATGCCGAGGTCGCGCAGGACGCCGCCGACGCGGGTGGCCTGGTCGAGGTCGTACGCGCAGTTCACGTCGGTGAGGATGTCGATGTTCTCGCCCACCGCTTCGCGGACGGCGGTGAGATGGGCGCGGTCCGTGCGCTCACCGCGGCCGATCTTGACCTTGAGGGCCTTGAACCCGTCCTCGACGAATCCGAGGGCCTGGCGGGCCGAGTCGGCGGGGTCGGCGTGCAGGGCGACCGGGCTGGCGTAGCAGTCGATCCGCTCCCGGACCGGGCCGCCGAGGAGACGGTGCACGGGGACGCCGGCGCGCTTTCCCCGTAGGTCCCACAGAGCGAGGTCGATCCCGGCCAGGGCCTCCAGGTAGAAGCCGCGGTTGTGGCCGCCGGCCGCCTGGCCCTGGTAGAGGCGCTCCCAGACCGCGGTGGTCGCGAGGGCGTCCTGGCCGATGAGGAGCGGTGCGAGGACGGTGGTGACGACGGTTGCGGTGACCTGAGGGGAAGGGAGCCCGTAGCACTCACCGATGCCGACCGTGCCGTCCTCGGCATGGACTTTGACCAGCGTGGCGTACTGGCCGCGCCGTGGCAGGACGAGGTGGCTGGAGGCCGGGTAGCGCAGCCAGTCGGGCACGTCGTCCGGTGAGTCGTAGAGCTCGTCGAAGCTGGCGGACAGGGCCAGGGCCTCGATCTTGGCGATGCGCACGGGGTGCGAGGACATGAGGTGGTCTCTCCAGTGGATGGTGCCGCCGGGCGGGAGGCCGCCCGGCGTCGGTGCGGGTGCCGGTCAGTCGCGGGCGGTCTCGCGCCCGGTGAAGACCGCGACGAGGGTGACGAGGCAGCCGGCGACGACGTACAGGGCGACCGGGGCGGTCGAGCCCGTCGAGGCGTGCAGGGCGGTGCCGATGAAGGGAGCGGTGCCACCGAAGACCGCGCCACCGATCTCGCGGCCGGTGCTCACACCGCTGAAGCGGACCTTGGCGTCGAACTGCTCGGCCACCAGGGCGGCCTGGGGCCCGAAGACCATGTCCTTGCAGATCGGCATCGCGATGGCGTAGGCGAGGAAGACCAGCGGAGTGCTGCGGGTCTCCAGGAGCTGGAAGAAGGGGTGGACGAACGCGGCGGTGGCGAGCAGGCCGAGGGCGACCGTCTTCCGTCGGCCGATCTTGTCGGAGACCAGCCCCCACAGCGGGATCGCCCCGATCTCCAGAGTCGCGGCGAGGGCGATGGCCCACAGCAGTGTGGACTTCGGGATGTCCAGCGTGCTGGTGGCGTAGGCGAGTGTGAACGCCTGGATCAAGTAGCCCCACACGAACCCGGAGACGGTGATCCCCATGGTCCGTACGACCGCGCCTGGCTGGGTGCGCAGGGTGTGCAGCAGCGGGAAGCGGACCTTGTCGTCCTGCTCCTCCAACTCGGCGAAGACGGGCGTCTCCTCGATACCGCGGCGGGCCCACACACCGAAGATCACCAGGCCGAAGCTCAGCAGGAACGGGATGCGCCAGCCCCATTGGAGAAACGCGTCCTCGGGAAGCAAGGAGATCAGGCCGAAGACGGCACTGGCCAGGACGAAGCCCGCTCCGGTGCCCATCGCGGGGATCGCACCGTACAGGCCACGCCGCCCCGGTGGGGCGTTCTCCACGGTCAGCAGAGTCGCCCCGGCGAACTCGCCGCCGACCGCTATGCCTTGGGCGATGCGCAGGACGATCAGCAGGATCGGGGCCCCGACGCCGATCATGGCGTGTGTGGGCAGCATGCCGACCAGCGCCGTCGACAGGCCCATGACCAGCATCGTGACAAGCAGGACGTACTTGCGGCCGACCCGGTCGCCGATGTGGCCGAAGACGATGCCGCCGACGGGGCGGGCCGCGAAGCCCACCGCGAAGGTGGCGAAGGAGGCGAGGGTCGCGCCGGTCGACGACGACCCGAAGAACAGCGGGCCGAAGACCAGCGCCGAGGCCAGGCCGTAGAGGTTGAAGTCGTACCACTCCATCACCGTGCCGACTGTGCTGGCGACCATCGTGCGCCGCCGGCCGGCGGGCTTCGGCCGGCTCACCGCCGGGGATCTGGGGGTCGAGAACGTGCTCATGGGGACGTACACCGCCTAGAGAGGAAGACCGGACGCCAGGAAGAACATCCAGCGAAGGCTGAAGGTATTCCGTATACGAAATAACGTCCAGAGGTGCGGCGGGAAATTCTTCGGCTTCCTGCGACTGGCGGGGCTCTACGGCTCGGCCGGGGCATGAGCCGGACGCGTCGGCCCGAAGGGCAGCGCCGGTGGCGCCGTCACGGCGGTCACGCTGGTGAGCACGGCACCGTCGAGCAACCCCGGCCTCTCCAGACGATGCAGAGCCGTCGTCACATACATCCGGCCGCCGCCGAAGGCGATGCTGCTGACGTGCGGCGTGGGCACGCGCACGGTGCGCAGACGCTTCCCGTCCGGTCCCAGACACAGGACGCGCCCCCCGCCCCACAGCGCCACCCACAGGTTGCCGTGATCGTCGACCGTCATGCCGTCGGGACGACCCTCCGCGAGCGTGAACTCGGCGAACGGCTCGGGCGGGCCCAGCGCACCCGTGACAGGGTCCGCCGCGTAGCGCGTGACGGTGCCGCGGGCGCTGTCGGCCAGGTACATGAGCCTTCCGTCCGCGGTGAAGGCAGGCCCGTTGGGGACGGTGAGGCCGTCGAGCACCTCGTGGACCGTGCCGTCGGGGTCGGTGCGGTAGAGCGAGCCCGCGTCCCGTGCGGCGTGGATCTCCATGCTGCCGGCCCAGAATCGGCCCGCCGGATCGCAGGCGCCGTCGTTCATCCGCATGGCCCGGCCCGCTCTGCCGCCGGGCCGCGCCAGCCACTCCGATTCGCCGCCGCCGTCGGTCAGCGCGATGCCGACGCCGGCCGCGACGATCCACCCACGCCTTCGCCCGACGGCGGCAGGCGCTACCGCCCCCAGCGGCATACCGAGACCGAGGATCTGCTCCGGCCTGCCACCGGAGCTCTCCCGGCAGCCGTACAGGGCGCCGCGGAGAAGGTCGACGAAGAACAGCCGGCCATCGAACCACCGGGCACCTTCGGCAAGTTGATATCGGTCCGCGACACAGGGCCGCCACCGCCTGGCGACCCTTGCCGCCCTCATCGAAGCGTGCTGCCGGGAACGGCGTGCACCAGCCCGAGCTCTTCCCGCACGGGAAGCCCTTCCCAGTCTCCTCGGGAGGCGACCGCGAACGCGCCCAGGGTCACAGCGCGTTCGAGGCGGTGCTCGATGGACTCGCCGTCCAGGAAGGCCGAGAGATAGCCGGCCACGAAGGCGTCCCCGGCCCCCACCGTGTCCTCCACGGGCACGCCGAGGGCGGGGCGAGCAACGGCACCCGAGGCGTTGAAGGCTTCGGCGCCTTCGGCCCCCCGCTTGACGACGACCTCCCGGACACCGCACTCCAGCAGCGCCTCCACCTGCTGCGCCTCGGTCCCGGTGCCGCCTGGCGCGGCAAGGGCGAGTTCATCGTCGGACGCCACCAGGATGTCGGCCTGCGCCGCAAGCGGGCGCAGTGCGGCGGCAGCCGTCTCTCGAGACCAGAGCTTGGCTCGATGGTTCACGTCCAGGCAGAGCGTGGCTCCGCTCGCCCGCACGGCCGACACGGCCGTGCGCGCTGCCCGCAGAGGTCCAGGGCCCAGCGCCGCGGTGATGCCGGTCATGTGCACGACCCTGGCCCCCTCACGCAGGGGTGCCTTGAGGTGCCGGGGAGTCAGCCGCGAACCGGCGGAACCGGACCGGTGGTACGACACGCGGGTGACATCCGCGATGCGGGATTCGAAGACAGCCAGTCCGGTGGGCCCTTCGGCCTGCTCCACGTCCGCCACGTCGACGTTCTCGGCGCGCAACGTGCGCAGCACCAGCGCTCCGAACTCGTCACGGCTCCTACATCCGACCCAGCGCACCCGGTGGCCGAGGCGTGCGAGGCCTATCGCGACATTCACCTCGGCTCCGGCGACGGACATGTGCAGCGCCCCGCCGCTGCGGATCGGGCGGTCGGCGCGGAGCGTGACCAGCGCTTCTCCGAAGGTCAGTACGTCGGTCATGCCGCCACCCCGGTCAGGGCACGGAAGGCGCGAACACGTCCGGCGAGTCCGCTGGAATCACCGTCGGCGGCGCGCCCTACGAGCGGGGAGCCGACACCGACCGCGACGGCGCCCGCCGCCAGGTAGTCGCGCGCCTGGGCGACGTCGACGCCCCCGACGGGCACGAACGGAACGTCGGGGAAGGGCGCCCGGAGCGCGCGCAGCAGCTCCACCCCTCCGGCCGCCCCGGCCGGGAAGAGCTTCACCGCGGTGGCGTCCTGCGCGAGAGCGGCGGCGACCTCCGTGGGGGTCATCGCGCCCGCGAGGACGGGCAGGCCGAGTGCGCGTGACGTGCCGACGGCATCGCTGAGGCCGGGTGTGACCACGTACCCCGCGCCCGCCTTGGCCGCCCGCCAGGCGTCCTCGGATGTCACCACGGTGCCCGCCCCCAGGAGCGCCTCCGGCCCGAGAACACTGCGGGCCTGTTCGATCACCCACACCGCGTCCGTGCCGCTCAGTGACACCTCGATGAGCGGAATCCCGGTCCGGGCGAGGGTCAGGACCGTGGTGAGCGTCGCCTCGGGGTCCGCCCCGCGGACGATGGCCATGAGGCGCTGGGTCTGCAGGGCGTAAAGGAAGTCGTGTGGTCGCACGGATGCCTCCGAGGCACGATTGAGGGAGTTTCGTAGATCGTATACTCTTCCCCTCCGACTTCAACCCTCCTCGCCCTGCCCGGGGACACGGACAGCTACCTGTGAGGCACCGCCCATGACCCGCACCGCCTTGATCACCGGAGCGGCCGGAGGTATCGGCCGCGCCATCGCCGCTCGCTTCGTCGCCGACGGCTTCCGCGTCGTGGGCGTCGACATCACCGACCCCGAACTCCCGGGTGTCACCTATCGACGCGCGAACGTGACCGACGCCGCGGAGGTGGTTTCGGCGGTGCGCGTGGCTCAAGCGGCGAGCGGCGCCGTGGACGTCCTGGTCAATTGTGTCGGCATCACCGAGGGCCGGCCGCTGCACCAATCCAGCCTGGAGGAGTGGAACTCCGTCATGACAGTCAATCTGTCATCGGTCTTCCTGTACGTACGGGAGGTTCTGCCCGCCATGATGACGGCGGGTACCGGTGCCGTGATCACGGTGGGATCCGTCCTGCACCGGACGGCCGCACCGGGTCTTCCCGCCTACGCGGCGTCCAAGGGCGCCATCGCAGCACTCACCCGCCAACTCGCCGTCGACTACGGCCAGTACGGAATTCATTTCGCCACCGTCTCACCCGGATGGGTCCGGACGCCGGCCACCGAGTCCCGGCTGGACGGCGAGCGCGATCTCGAACTGCTGCGCCAGAGCAATCCGCTGCGGCTGTTGTGCGAGCCCGAACAGATCGCGAGCACGGTCGCCTTCGTCGCCTCACCGGACGGGGCGATGCTGACCGGCAGCGAGATCGTCCTGGACGCCGGTGCGTCGGCCGTGAGCCCCGCGAGCCTGCTGCGGGACGCGCACCGGACGCGGATGGGGCTTCCTCCTCTGTGAGGGCGGTACGACTCCCGCGGCGCCGCTGAAGGACGAGACGTCCCACCGCGCACGACAACACCATCCCCGACGGCAACCGCCGCCCCGGAAGGAATGCGACCACAGTGATCGAACTGCCCGCCGATGACCGCGAGTCCAGCCCGTACACCGGCTACACCCGTGCTCACTGGGAGTCCGCAGCCGATGCCCTGCTCGCCGCCGTGGCACCGTACGCCACCGCCGACCGCGCCCTCTACCACTTGCCCGGCAGCCATGTGAGCCAGGCCGGCCGCCTCTCCGACGGCCTGGAGGGGTATGCCCGCACACTGCTGCTGGCAGCCTTTCGCCAGGACGAGACCGTGCTCGGCCGCTACGCCGAGGGCCTCGCGGCCGGCCCAGGCGGCGTGTGGCCGCAGATCAGGGACCACAGCCAGCCGCTTGTCGAAGCCGCCTCGATCGCTCTGGCCCTGCGGCTGACCCGGCCGCTCCTGTGGGACCGCCTGGAACAGCGCGTGCGCGAGCGGACGGCGGACTGGCTGTCGGACGCGCTCACCGCAGAACCCTGGCCGAACAACTGGGAGTTGTTCCCAGTCACCGTCGGCGGCTTCCTCCAGGAGATCGGCCACCGGCCGGAAGGGGCGCGCCAGGCGATCGATCGAGGCCTGGAACGCATCGAGGACTGGTACCGGGGCGACGGCTGGTACACGGACGGCCACGGCCGGAAGTTCGACTACTACAACGGCTGGGCCATGCACTTGTACCCGGTCCTGCACGCATGGCTGGCCGACGACAGCGCGCTGCTCTCCCTCTACGGCGAACGGCTGTCACAGCACCTCGAGGACTACGCCCGGCTCTTCGGCGGCGACGGCGCCCCCGTGTTCCAGGGCCGTTCCCTGACCTATCGCTTCGCCACGACGGCCCCGCTCTGGCTCGGCGCGCTGACCGGGCACACCCCCCTGTCCCCCGGCGAGACACGGCGTCTGGGCTCCGGCGCCCTGCGGTACTTCCTGGACGGCGGGGCGGTCGACGAGCGAGGCCTCCTGCCACTCGGCTGGCTCGGACCCGACGAGTCGCTCGTACAGACCTACTCGGGCCCGGCCTCCCCTTACTGGGCGAGCAAGGGATTCCTCGGCTTGCTGCTGCCGCCGGACCACGAGGTGTGGACGGCACCGGAACAGCCGGCCCAGGTCGAGCGTGCCGACCGGGTCACGTCCCTGGCCGTGCCCAACTGGCTGCTGGCGTCCACCTGTTCGGACGGCCTGGTACGGCTGCACAACCACGGCAGCGAGGACACCCGCTACGCCCCGTTGTACACGCGCCTGGCCTACTCGACCGCGACCGTGCCGGCACCGTCGTACGACAACAGCGTGTTCGTCGGCGGGGACGCCACCCGGACGGAGATCGAGCCGCTCGGTACGGGTGAGGGGTGGATCGCCTCCCGGCACACCGTGCGCGACGGCATCACCGTGACCAACGTGGTCCTCGCCGAGGGGGCGGTGGAGGTACGGGCCTTTCTTGTCGCCGGTGCGCCGCCGGGTACGCGGGTGCGGCTTACGGGATGGGCGCCACGGGAGGGCTTCAGGGCCGAGCTCCTGCCCGCTATCGGCCTGACCGACATCCTCGCAGGGGTCGAGGGGGTCACGGGGAAGGGGCACGCTCTGTTCGTCGCTTTGGCCCGACTGACCGCCGAGCCGCATCCGCTGCCGCTGACCGAGCTGGTGTCCGTGCGAGCGGACGGCGTCGGCGGGCTCGAGGTCCACTGGAGCGGTCGAGCCGGGATCGGGGTACGGCTGGACGCATCGGGCGTGGACGTCACTGTGCGCGAAGGGGCTCTGCGCCGCAGGCTCGGCGAAGGGTGGCGGTAGGCGGGTGAGGAGTGCTGCCGCGTCATCCCCGTACTGCACCTCGGGCGTGTTCCCGATCCTCACGTCGCCACAGGCTTTCACCATCTTGCCGAGTATCGAGCGAGCAGGTCAGTTCAGTGACTGCTCCACCAGAACGCCGGCAGCGCGGACCGCACCGGCCACAGAGTTCGGGATCTCCAACTCCTCGTGCGTGCCCCTGTCCAACTCGGGGGTCCCATAGCCGGCCGCCTTGCGCTGGCGCTGCTGTCATGGCAGCAGGACAGCCACTGCAAGAGTCCCGAACAATACCGTGGGCACCCCCATGGCGATCTCGCACTCGTCAGCAAGACCTGTTCCGGCACCGCCGGCCACGTCGGCCGACTGCGCCGGAACAGGTCACGCCGGCTGAAGGATCGGCCGGCTGTTCGAGGGGCGGGGCCCGGCCTGCGCTACGCGCGCCGGACTATGTGCGGTCCTCGGTGGCCAGCAGCGCCGGATCCCCTGGATCAGTGGTCAGTTGCGGCGAGCCACTGGTCCCACTCGTCCTGGCCCTGGGCCCACTGCCGGTCGACCTCGTCGGCCTCCTCCGCGCTGGGCTTCGCGTTCTTGCAATCGGCCGGCGCGGAGCCGCCGGACATCAGATCCGAGCACAGGCCCGTGCGTTCGTCCGGCAGACCAAGAATGTGACCGGTCTCGTGCGAGGTGATCCGGGTGGAGCTGAACTTCTTGGTCTGCTCGAAGTCCAGGAAGATGTAGCCCTTGCCGTTGCCTTCGACCCTCGCGTGCGACCCCTGGGGGTCATTGCCCTCGCGGTAGGTGAAGTCAGGATTGCTTCCCTCCTTCAGCTCCACGTTGTCCACGGCCGCGTTCCATATTTCGGCGCTGCGCTTGATCTGCTTGCGGAAGTGCGGGGCGTCCTTGGCGCTGTAGGTCACGGTGACGGCGGCGGCCGTACTCTTCGTCGTGTTCTCCTTCTTCGCCAGTGCTGACTTCAGCACGGCCTGGATGAACGCGTCGGTGTCGGCCTTGTCGTCCTTGCCCGCGGTGTAGAGGTCGGTCGCCGCCGGCTGCCCGGATCCGTCGCCCGACGTGTCGGGGGACGCGGATGCGATGGACAGACCGGATGCGAGGAGGCCGACGCCCAGAGCCGTGGCGAGCGCCAACTTGGGGAGCTTCATGTGTGGGGTTCCTTGTAGTTCGCGCGCAGTGCGTGGGAGAGGGACGCAGGATTCCAAGCGCCCTTCCCCTGCCCGCGCGTTCTGGCAGTTTCCACAGAGGAGGACTGGCAGTCGGGCGGAGGATCCCGCAGCTTTACCCATGCTTTACCCGTGGAGGTGGGCCGAACTCTCAGTCGGCGCAGGTCAGTTGAACCCCTCGCCCCGTCGAAGTTCGCGCTGGCGCGGACGCAGGAGGCTTGTCCCTCAACGCGCACTCGCTCGCGCCGTCCGTCGACAGGCAGTGCTCGGCGCCATCCGGCCCAGATGGATGAGTCCGATGTTCGTGTCGGCCACGACCATGGCGAAGGGCGTCGCTTGGCTCGTGCCGAAGCCACTGCCCGTTCTTCTGGGGCTTCCGGCTCGACCCGGTCACCGCAGCGGAGGGCATGCCGGTCACCTGGTGCCTGGCCAATCCGAAACTCGGAGAGCGGGAGGTGATGGCCGCGCTGCTGGAACGCAACCACCGCCTCCTCCGGGCCGGGCAGGTCATCCTGGCTGACAAGGGCTTTGCCGGGAAGAAGTCCGAGCGTTCCTGACCGAGCGTCTGGGGTGCACCTGGCGAGGTGCCGGACCGCAGGGACGAGCCGGCCCTACACGGCAAGATCGCCCGTGTCCGCCAGTGGATCGAGGCCGTCATCGACACCCTCAAGGGACAGCTCAGCCTCGAACAGCACGGCGGCCGAACACCAGCCGGAGTCTTCGCCCGCACCGGACAACGACTCCTCGCCCCGCCGCCGGCATCTGGAGGATCAGCCCCTAGGGGCGGGCATGATGTCCGCGCTCGGAGGGCTCTCGGCTTCTGGCTGCTGCAGCCCCTGCGCGAGCCGGACGCCGTCGATCTCGACGATGATGGGGACGGCCAGGAGGGGTGACGGCCGCATCTGCCTGTCGGTACGCAGCGACAACGGCAACGCGGCAGGCATCGCGCAGATCGTCGGCATGCTTGGGCGTGTGGCCGGTGCTGGCGCCGTCGGCAGTCACAGGTCCGACGACAGCGGCACCGGCCTCTGATCTACCAGCCCGTCATGAGGGTGCCAAGCGCAGAATGCCCCCGCGCGCATCCGGACGCGCTGAACTTCATGCCGACCCCTGGCCTTCCACATCACACCGGGCCAGACGGGTGAAGCACCGGCGTTCACGCAGGTCATGGCGTGCTTACGGGTGTCCCGGCCGGCCGGACGGCCAAGGATCACCCAGAGGCGGTCCTGGCAGACAAGGCGTACTCCTCCCGCGCCATCCGTGCCCACTTGCGCCGCCGGGGCATCAGGGCAGTCGTTCCTCAGCCTGCCGATCAGATCGCAAACGCAAAACGAGGCAGGCCACGAGCCCTCGACAAGACCGCCAGCGTCTACCTGGCCGCACTGCCCAGAAGAAACGGCCTGGGTCACCCCAGGAAACTCAACCGCACCTGACGGTTGGGATTGTCCTTATTGGTATCCACCAGGCAGACCGACTGCCACGTGCCGAGCTCCAGCCGGCCGTCCAGTACCGGCAGGGTCGCGTGGGGCGGGACGAGTGCGGGCAGGACGTGGTCGCGCCCGTGGCCGGGGCTGCCGTGCCGGTGCTGCCAGCGGTCGTCGGCGGGCAGCAGCGTGTGCAGCGCGGCCAGGAGGTCGTCGTCGCTGCCGGCGCCGGTCTCCAGAACGGCGATCCCGGCTGTGGCGTGCGGGACGAAAACGTTGAGGAGGCCGTCGCGGCCGGCGGCCGCCTCGCGCAGGAAGGACTCGCAGTCGCCGGTGATGTCGACGACCCTCTCCGTGGACCCGGAGGTGACGTTCAGAACTCGGGTGGTGAAGACATCTGACATACCCCCCATCCTGACGCACACGCGGGGCCTCACCGGGTCATGCCGGACCGAGTGGCGATACCGGCGTCCACTGGACGAGACGCCGTTGACCGTGCGCATGCCACCTGGCTAGGTTCAGCCGCATGTTGCGTTCAGCCCTGCTCACCACGCGCGGTCACATCGACCTGCTGCGGGTGGCCTCCGCCGCGTGTCGCCGCGGCTGCTGACGCCCTTTCTTCTCCTCACTCTCCGCTCACCTCACCTTCGTTGCGCCTGCCCGCCGATCGCCCCTGATCCCGCGGGCGCGGCGATGACGAGGCGTGCCTCCAACGGCCCCCGCTCTCCCCCTGTGGAGCCCCTTCATGAGCATCAGCCATGCCCCGCCGAGGTCATCGGCACCCGATATTTCGCCTGAATCAGCCTCTGCCCTCGATCTCCAGCCCATCGTCCCCACCTCCTCCCGCCGCACTCGCGTCCCCCGCTGGCTGCGCCGCACCACCGGCCCGGTCCTGCTGCTGGTGCTGTGGCAACTCCTCAGCAGCGCGGGGGCGTTGCCGCCGGACGTGCTCGCCTCGCCCGGCCGCATCGCCCAGGTCGGCGGGGACATGGTCGCCGACGGCTCACTGCCCGCGGCCATGGGCACCTCACTCCAGCGGGTCGCGGGCGGACTGCTGTTCGGCCTGTTCGTCGGCACCGGACTCGCCCTGCTCTCGGGCCTGTTCAGGATCGGCGAGGACCTCGTGGACGCGCCCGTGCAGATGCTGCGGACCGTTCCGTTCGTGGGGCTCATCCCGCTGTTCATCATCTGGTTCGGCATCGGTGAGGCCCCCAAGGTCGCCATCATCACGCTCGGCGTGACCTTCCCGCTCTACCTCAACGTCTACGCCGGGATCCGTGGCGTGGACGCCCAGTTGATCGAGGCCGGGGAGTCCCTCGGACTGTCGCGGTGGGGCCTCGTACGCCATGTGGTGCTGCCGGGTGCGCTGCCGAGCGCGATGACCGGCCTGCGCTACTCGCTCGGCATCGCCTGGCTCGCGCTGGTCTTCGCCGAGCAGGTCAACGCCGACTCCGGCATCGGGTTCCTCATGGTGCAGGCGCGGGACTTCCTGCGGACCGACGTGATCGTGGTCTGCCTGGTCGTCTACGCCTTCCTCGGCCTGCTCGCCGACTTCATCGTCCGCTCCCTCGAAAGGCTGCTGCTGCAATGGCGACCGACGTTCACCGGCCGGTGACCCCCCAGGCGGTCCACGTCGACGGGCTCACCCGCTCCTTCGACGGCCGTGCCGTCATCGACGACCTGCGACTGGACGTCCGGCCGGGCGAGTTCGTGGCCCTGCTCGGCCGCAGCGGCTGCGGCAAGTCGACGCTGCTGCGCATCCTCGCCGGGCTCGACCGCGACATCGAGGGCAGCGTCCTGGTGCCGCGCCGCAAGGCGGTCGCCTTCCAGGCACCGCGGCTGATGCCGTGGAAGAAGGTGTGGCGCAACGTCCTGCTCGGCCTGCCGGGCAAGCCCGAACGGGCCGTCGCCGAGCGGGCCCTCGACGAGGTCGGCCTCGGCCACCGCTCGGACGCCTGGCCCAAGACCCTCTCCGGCGGCGAGGCCCAACGCGCTTCCCTGGCACGGGCGTTGGTGCGCGAGCCCGATCTGCTGCTGCTCGACGAGCCGTTCGGCGCGCTCGACGCGCTCACCCGCATCAAGGCCCAGCGGCTCGTGGGCGAGCTGTGGCAGCGCCGGGGGTGCGCGGTGCTCCTCGTCACCCATGACGTGGAGGAGGCCGTGCTGCTCGCCGACCGCGTCCTGGTGATGGACAACGGCGTCATCGCCCACGAGCAGCACATCGACCTCGACCGTCCCCGCGACATCGCCGACCCGCGCTTCGCCGCGCTGCGCGCCGGACTCCTCGAACGCCTGGGCGTCGAGGCGACGGCAGCCGAAGCCGCCTGACCCGCCCCGCGAACCTCACGTACGACACGTACGACACGTACGACCCACACGAACGGAACCACCATGCGACGACGCCTCGCCCCCGCCGCCCTGCTCCTCCCCCTCGCCCTTCTGCTCACCGCCTGCGGCGGGAACTCGGCCGCCGGTACGGGGGACGGCGGCACCGACGGCCACGGCGACGTCACGATCAACGTCGGGGACCAGAAGGGCGGTTCGGAGGCCATCCTGCGGGCCGCCGGGGAACTGAAGGACCTCGACTACAAGATCAACTGGTCGACGTTCACGTCCGGCCCGCCCCTGCTGGAGGCCGTCAACGCCAAGACCGTCGATGTCGGCGGCGTCGGCAACACCCCGCCGGTGTTCGCCGCGGGGGCGGGTTCGAAGATCAAGGTCGTGGCCGCGTGGCACGGCACGTCCAAGGGCGACACTCTTCTCGTCCCGAACGGCTCGTCCCTGAAGAACCCCGCGCAGCTCAAGGGCAAGTCGGTCGCCGTCGCCCAGGGATCCTCCGCGCACTTCCAGCTCGTCGCGAACCTGAAGAAGGTCGGGCTGAAGCTGAGCGACGTCAAGGTCAAGTACCTCCAGCCGGCCGACGCGCTCGCCGCGTTCACCGCCGGCAAGGTCGACGCGTGGGCGGTGTGGGACCCGTACACCTCCCAGGTGCTCAAGGCCAAGCAGGGCCGCGTGCTGACCGACGGCGACGGCGTGACCAACGGGCTCACCTTCCAGGTCGCGGCACCGGACGCGCTGAAGGACAAGAAGAAGGCCGCCGCCGTCAAGGACTACCTGGAGCGGCTGCGGCGCGCCTACACGTGGGTGTACGACCACGAGGAGGAGTGGGCGAAGGTCTGGGCGAAGGACACCGGGCTCCCCGAGGACGTGGCACTGGCGGCGGTGAAGCGCACCTACACCACCCGGGTCGAGGTCGCGGTCGACAAGCCGCTGATCGCCTCCGAGCAGGAGATCGCCGACACGTTCACGGCGTTGAAGCTCATCCCGCGCAAGGTCGACTTCGCCCGGTTCACCGACACCCGGTTCAACGGCGATCTGCCGCCGTCGACCACGGCGCCCCGGCCCTCGGAAGGCTCGTGACCCGAGCTGCCCTGACCGGCCAGGCGGGAAGATCCTTGCCCCCGGGCCGGTTGGTAGAAGCGTGAACAACACACGCGAGGTCGAGGTGGTCGTCATAGGTGCCGGTCAGGCCGGTCTGGCCGGCGCCTTTCACCTGCGCCGGGCCGGTTTCGAGCCGGACCGCGACTTCGTCGTGCTGGACCACTCCCCCGGGCCCGGCGGTGCCTGGCAGTTCCGCTGGCCGTCGCTGACGTACGGCAAGGTGCACGGCATGCACGCGCTGCCGGGGATGGAACTCACCGGGGCGGACCCGGCGCGGCCGTCCGCCGAGGTGATCAGCGAGTACTTCGACCGGTACGAGCGGGCCTTCGACCTGCGGGTGCGGAGGCCCGTCGACGTACGGGCCGTGCGTGAGGGCTCCGGCGGGCGGCTGCTCGTGGAGACCTCGGACGGCGTGTGGTCGACTCGGGCGCTGATCAACGCGACCGGCACCTGGGACCGGCCGTTCTGGCCGCGCTATCCGGGCCAGGAGACCTTCCGGGGACGGCAGTCGCACACCGCGCGGTATCCCGGGCCCGAGGAGTTCGCCGGGCAGCGGGTCGTCGTGGTGGGCGGCGGCGCCTCGGGCACGCAGCATCTGCTGGAGATCGCCGCGTACGCCGCATCCACCACCTGGGTGACGCGGCGCCCGCCCGTCTTCCGTGAGGGGCCGTTCGACGAGAACGCGGGCCGGGCGGCGGTCGCACTGGTCGAGGAGCGGGTGCGGCAGGGGCTGCCGCCCAGGAGCGTCGTCTCGGTCACCGGGCTGCCGCTCAACGACGCGATCCGGCAGGGCATCGAGGACGGGGTGCTCGACCGGCAGCCGATGTTCGACCGGATCACGCCCACCGGGGTGGAGTGGAAGGACGGCCGGCACGTCGATGCCGATGTCATCCTCTGGGCCACCGGCTTCCGGCCCGCCGTCGACCACCTCGCCCCGCTGCGGCTGCGCGAGCCGGGCGGCGGAATCCGTATCGAGGGCACGCGCGCGGTCGCCGACCCGCGGGTCCACCTCGTCGGCTACGGACCGTCGGCCAGCACGATCGGAGCCAACCGGGCCGGCCGCACGGCCGTCCGCGACATCAGGCGACTGCTGACGCTCGAGTCGGCCGCGGCGTGACGTGACGTGTTCCCCGCGCCCCTAAGGGGCCGCCGTGCCCGGGCTCTTCCCCCGGGTGTTGAACTCCGCCACGTTGCGCTGGTGTTCCGTGTAGTCCGCGGTGAAGCGGGTGTCGCCCGGCCGGACGGTGACGAAGTACAGCCAGTCGCCCGCGGGCGGGTTGACGGCGGCGCGCATCGCCTCCTCGCCCGGGTTGGCGATGGGTGTGGGCGGCAGGCCCATGCGCTGGTACGTGTTGTAGGGGTTGTCGATCCGGGTGTCGCTCTCCGTCGTCCGCAGGGTGGAGCGGCCCAGCGCGTAGTTGACGGTGGAGTCCATCTGGAGCGGCATACCGCGTTCGAGGCGGTTGAAGACGACCCGGGCCACCTTGCCCATGTCGGACGTGGTGGCCGCCTCCGCCTGGACGATGCTCGCGATGGTGACGGCCTGGTAGACGTTCATCGCGTTGCGCTGCGCCCCCGCGGCGATGGGCGCGCCGTTGAACTTTTCGTTCGCGGTGTCGACCATCCGCGCCAGGAGCTTCTCCGGCTTGGCCTTCCAGGGGAGCGGATAGGTCGCCGGGAAGAGGTAGCCCTCCGGGTTGCCGTGGGCGTCGTCCGGCAGTTTCGTGGCGACCTTCGCGACGGACTTCTTCGCGCTGCCGGCGGGCAGGGCGAGGGCCTTGTCGACGGCGGCGTAGACCTGGCTCGCGCGCCAGCCCTCCGGGATGACCAGGGTCGCGGTCCGGCCGCCGTCCCCGGGCCCCAGAATCAGCAGCGGCACCGCCACGGCGGTGCCGACCAGGACGGCTCCGGTCGCGACGAGGACGATACGGCCCCGGCGCGTCAGTCGCATGGTGCTCCGTGGCGGAGTGTTCGTCTGCATGCGGGCACGGTAACCCGCATTTCGCCACAAACCTGGCATATCTTCAGCTTGTCGGTTCCAGTTGGGCATCCCGGCGTACGAGCGCCGCGTACCGCCCGTCCCGCTCCAGGAGCTCCTCGTGCGTGCCGCGTTCGACGGCGCGCCCCGAGTCGAGGACCACGATCTGGTCGGCATGCCGCACCGTGGACAGCCGGTGGGCGATGGTGAGCGTGGTGCGGTCGGCCGACAGGGCGTCGATGGCCCCCTGGACGGCGGCCTCGGTCCGGGTGTCCAGGGCGCTGGTGGCCTCGTCGAGGATGAGGACCGGCGGGTCGCGCAGGATCGTGCGCGCGATGGCCAGACGCTGCTTCTCACCGCCGGAGAAACGGTGACCGCGCTCGCCGACGACGGTGTCGTAGCCGTCGGGCAGGGACGCGATGTGGTCGTGGATCTGCGCCGCCTTCGCCGCCTGGTACAGCTCCTCGTCGGTGGCGTCGGGCCTGGCGAAGCGCAGGTTGTCGGCGACCGAGGCGTGGAAGAGGTACGTCTCCTGCGAGACGACGCCGACCGCGCGCGCCAGGGTGTCGAAGTCGAGGTCACGCACGTCGACCCCGTCGAGGGTGACGCGGCCGCCGGTGACGTCGTAGAGGCGGGGCACCAGATAGCCCAGCGTGGACTTGCCGGCGCCGGTGGAGCCGACGAGGGCGAGGCTGCTGCCCGCCGGGACGGTGAGGTCGATGCCGTCGAGGACCGGGCCGCCCTTGTCGTCGTAGCCGAAGGAGACGTTCTCGAAGCGGACCTCGCCCTTGGCCCGGTCGAGACGGACCGGGTCCGCGCGCTCGGTGATGTCGACGGGCAGGTCGAGGTACTCGAAGATGCGCTGGAAGAGGGCGAGCGAGGTCTGGATCTGCACACCGGTCGACAGCAGGCTCACGGCCGGGCGGAACAGACCCTGCTGGAGCGAGACGAACGCGACGATGGTGCCGATGGAGACCTGGGGGCCGCCCAGTTGGAGGGCCATGCCGGCGGTCCAGTAGATGACGGCGGGCAGGGCGGCCATCACGATCGTGATCACGGCCATGCGCCAGCGGCCGGCCATGTTCGACCGCACCTCGAGGTCGACGAGCTCCTCGGACTCGTCGGCGAAGGACTTGGTCAGCGAGTCGGAGCGGCCCATCGTGCGGCCGAGCAGGATGCCGCTGACGGAGAGCGACTCGGTGACCGTGGCGGCCATGGTGGCCATCTGCTTCTGGCGCTGGGTGGTGATCCTGCGGCGCTCCTTGCCGACGCGGCGGCTGATCCACACGAACACCGGCAGCAACAGCAGCGAGACGACGGTCAGGCGCCAGTCGAGGACGACCATCGCGACGATCGTCGCGACCACGCTGGTCAGGTTGGAGACCAGGGAGGTCGCGGTGGAGGTGACGGTGGCCTGCATGCCGCCGATGTCGTTGGCGATGCGGGACTGCACCTCGCCCGTGCGCGTACGCGTGAAGAACGCCAGGGACATGCGCTGGAGCCGGCCGTAGACGGCGGTGCGCAGGTCGTGCATGACGCGCTGGCCGACCGTCGTGGAGATCAGCGTCTGCAGCACGCCGAAGACGCTGGTGAGGACGGCGCTGAGGATCATGCCGAGGGCGAGCAGGCTGAGCAGGCCGGTGCGCCCCTCGGGGATCGCGACGTCGAGGATCTCCTTCAGCATGAAGGGCGTGGCGACCGAGACCAGCGACGCGGCGCCGACGAGCAGGCCGACGATCGCGAGGCGGCCTCGGTAGGGGCGGAAGAGTCTGAGGATGCGGCGGACCTGCCGGGGCTGTTCCTTCGAGCCGTCGGGTGGGGTCCAGGGGGTTTCGTGTTCGGGAGGCATGGGCTCCTTCGAGAGCGGTGCGGCACCGGCGGGCGCCGGGCGGGTCGGATCGTAGCTCATTGTTACCTATACTCACAATGAACTGCATCCTGTTATTGTTCCCGCATGACCACGCCCGATCCCGACGGCCTGCTCGCCGAGCAGTTGCTGCGGCTCACCCGCCGGGTCCACCGCATCCAGAAGCGCCATCTGGAGCAGCGCGACCTCGGCATCACCCCGGCCCAGTCCCGGCTACTGCGCACCCTCGCGCACTGGGGCTCGCCACCGCGCATGGCCGATCTGGCCGAGCGTCTGGAGGTGGTGCCCCGGGCCGTGACGACGCTGGTCGACGCGCTGGAGGCGAGCGGGAAGGTGCGGCGGGTCCCGGACCCGGGGAACCGGCGGGTGATCCGCATCGAGCTCACGGACGACGGGCGGGGCGCGCTGCGCGAGCTGCGGGCGGCGCGCAGATCGGCCGCGGAGGAGATCCTCGCGCCACTGGCCGAGGAGCAGCGCGCGGCGCTCGGGGGGCTGTTGGACACGTTGATCGACGGGGAGCCGGTTCGGCGCTGCTGAGGGCTTCGCCGATCAAACGGGCGCGGGCCCGGCGGCATTGAGAGCCTCACCCCGTCAGCGGGGAGCCGGCCCGACGGCGCCGAGAGCCTCACCGATCAAGCGGGCGCCGGCCGGACGGTACCGAGAGCCTCGCCGCTCAACCGGGAGCCAGCCCGGCGGCGTCGACAGCCTCGCCCGGCGGCCAGGAGCCGGTTTGACGGTGCTGAGGGGCTGAAGGGCTGAAGGGCTGAAGGGCTGAAGCCTGATGATGACCCGGCGCGCCAAACGGGCCGCGGCCGCCGCTC